>JAITAJ010000161.1 GCA_031284185.1 Accumulibacter sp.
CTGTCCTCTGTCTTCTGTCTCCGCCCGCCGCGATCCGGAGGACGGAAGATAGAAGACGGAATCCACCGGGCGGAGAGGATGCCCTGGGTTGATATCACCAGATCCGGGATTTATCGGGACTCTGCCAGAGATCGAGGCAGGCGCCGAGTTTTTCCAGCAGGGGCCGCGAGAGATCGTCCAGAGCGCTCAGGGTTTCGCCGGGCAGGACGGTCTCGGCGGCCGCCGCGTTTTCGCGGAGTTGCGCGACCGTCCGGCAACCCGCGATGACGGCGGCGGCGCCTTTGGCGATGAGCCAGGCGATGGACAGGGTTCCGCAGGAAATACCCGTCTTCCGCGAAAGTTCCGACAACCCCTTGAGGAATTTCTCGACATCCGCCTCGGCGCCGGCCATGCCGTGCCTGCACTCTGGATTGCCGAAGCTCGAAAAATGAACGGTGCGGCGCCTCACGCCCGGAATTTCGGCGATGGAGCCGTATTTTCCAGACAGGATGCCCTGCATGAGCGGCATGTAAGCCATCACGCCGATCCGGTTTTCATTGCAATAGGGGAGCGCTTCGCGTTCGATTCCCCGAGCCATGAGGTTCCAGGCAAATTCGTTGGCGACGGTTTCGACGCCGGCCTCTTTTGCCAGGGCCAGGGTCTCAAGGCTGAAGTTGCTCACGCCGATTTCACGGATGATCCCCTTTCGTCTGGCATCCAGAAGCGCTTCGAGGTTTGCCTTCAGGAGGTCCGCGTCGCTGACGGGCCAGTGGATCATCATCAGATCGATATGATCCGTTTCGAGGCGTTTCAGGCTGTTTCCGAGCGTCGTTTCGTAATCCTCGAGCTGTTCCCGGTCCTGAACCACAATCTTGTTGCAGATCACCGCTTCCTTGCGCCGGGCCTTGAGGGCCTTGCCGAGAGAGACTTCGCTCGCGCCGTTGTTGTACATGAATGCCGTGTCGAAAAAGTTGATCCCTCTGTCCAACGCTTCGCCGACGAGGGTGTCCACTTCTTTCTGAGACTGCGCTCCCCAATAGTCCCCCGCTTCACCGCCGAAACTCCAGCAGCCGACACAAAGGCGGCTCACCTTGAGAGACGAATTACCCAACCGTATCTGCTTCATCAACTATTCTCCTCCTAGAAAATCTCCATGACGTTTGCAATGCGCCGCCGATCGGGGGGTAGGCGAAGAAGGGGACGCGCGCCAAGCCATGAGGCCCGTCCGACCGATGCCCGCCTGACGGCCACCCGGTCGATGCCTTCGGACGCCATCAGGACGGCACTCGCGTTCGCAATCCATGCGCTCGCGAGGCCCCCCGATTTTCAGGGTGATGATGATACGCCCCCGTCGGGGTAATTTTTCGTCGACGGCGAGGCGAGATCGACGATCTTGCCGCCGCGCCCGCGCGCAATCATGCGTTTGGCCGCCTCGCGGCCTGCGATGAACGTCATCGTCGAGGCGGCCGCATTTCTTCCCGGCTAAGGGATAATAGGCGCCGAGTCACCCAGACGACAGGAGGAAAAAATCATGGAAGCGAAAGCCTGTGTGCTGCATTCGGCGAAGGACTTGCGCATCGAAAACGTGCCGGTGGCCGAAATGCGCGACGATCAGGTGCTGGTGCGCATCGGCGCCGGCGGCATTTGCGGTTCGGACCTGCACTACTACCTCGATGGCGGTTTTGGCGTGGTGCGTGTCAAGGAACCGATGATCCTCGGACATGAAGTCGCGGGAACCGTCGAAGCGGTCGGCGCCGGGGTCACCCGGGTCGGACCCGGCGACCGCATCGCCCTGAATCCCAGCCGGCCATGCGGCAAGTGCAAGTTCTGCCAGGCCGGCGAACAGCAGCATTGCCTCGACATGTGGTTCTATGGCAGCGCCATGCGCACGCCGCACAGCCAGGGCGCCTTCCGCGAGCGCATCGTGGTCGGCGACTTTCAGTGCGAGCCGGTCGGCGATACCGTTTCCATCGGCGAGGCGGCCTGCTGTGAACCGCTGTCCGTGGCTCTGCATGCCGTCCAGCAAGCGGGTTCGCTGATGGGTAAGCGTGTGCTGGTGACCGGTTCCGGACCCATCGGCGCGCTGGTCATCGCCAGCGCGCGCTATGCCGGCGCGCTGGAAGTCGTGGCCACCGATCTGCATGGCGCGGCGCTGAAAAAGGCGGCTGAAATGGGCGCCACGCGCACCGTCGACGTGTCGCAGCCCCCCGGTCTGGCGACCGGGGAATTCACCGCCGAGAAGGGATACTTCGACGTGGTCATCGAATGTACCGGCGTCGGCGCGGTGATCAAGAGCGTGCTGCCCGTATTGCGTCCGCGCGGCGCGCTGATCCAGGTCGGCGTGACTGGCGACGTGCCGATCCCGATCGACGTCCTCGGCCCCAAGGAAATCCGCTTCGTCGGTTCTTCCCGCTTTCACCGGGAATACGCGCTGGCGGCTCGTCTGCTCAAGGAAGGGCGGATCGACGTCAAGCCGATCATCACGGCCACGTTGCCGTTTGAACGCGCCGTCGAAGCCTTCCAGATGGCGGCTGACCGCAAGGCGCACATGAAAGTCCAACTGAGCTTCTGAGCGGTTGTCAGGGGTACAGAGGGCAGAGGATAGAAGACAGAAGACAGAGGGCAGAAGACAGAAGACAGAAGACAGATAAGTTTGCGGCGCTGGAGCGCCGGAGAAAACGGAAAACCGAGCGCTTGGTTTTCCGTTCATCGCTCGGCGCGAAGCGCCCAAATTCATCTGTCTTCTGTCTTCTATCCTCTGTCCTCTGACCCCGCGCACTCGGTTTTCCGTTCATCACTCGGCGCGAAGCGCCCAAATTCATCTGTCTTCTGTCTTCTGTCTTCT
>JAITAJ010000164.1 GCA_031284185.1 Accumulibacter sp.
CTGTCCTCTGTCTTCTCAAACCTCTGTCCTCTGAACAGCGCGAAGCGCCGCAAGCTGATCTGTCTTCTGTCTTCTCAAGTTTCTGTCCTCTGAAACTCAACACTCCCGCGCTTTCTGGAACAACCCGCGCAGAGCGCCTTGCAGGTCGCCCGGCAGCAGCACCACCTTGGCGTTCGGCGACTGGGACATCCGGCCCACGCTGTCGATGTATTTCTCGCCCAACAGATAGAACATCGGCAGCTCGTTCTCACCGAAGGCGGCGGTAATCTTGGTGATGGCCTGCGACGAGGCCTCGGCAAGCATGATCTGCGCCTGCGCGTCGCGCTTGGCCGATTCGAGACGGGCCTCGGCGGACAGGATCACCGATTGTTTTTCACCCTCGGCCTTGGTGACCATGGCTTTCCGCTCCCGCTCGGCGGACGCCTGCAATTCCATGGCTTTCTGCATCGAGGGCGAAGGCTTGATGTCCTGGATTTCCACCGACTTCACGGTCAGACCCCAATCCATTGCCTCGTCGGCGACGCCGGCCTTCAGGCGGGCCTTGATCATGTCGCGCGAGGAGAGGGCATGGTCGAGTTCCATCTCGCCGACGATCGAGCGCAGCGTGGTCATGATCATGTTGCGGATGGCTTCGGCGAAGTCTTCGACGCCATAGACGGCCTTGACCGGATCGGTGACCTTGATGAAGGCAATGGCATTGACCAGGATGACGGCGTTGTCACGAGTGATGACCTCCTGCTCCTGCACGTCGAGGATGATGTCCTTGGTGGTGACGCGATGGGCGACGGAGTCGAAATACGGGATGATGAAGCGCAGGCCGGGCAACAGGGTGACGCGGTATTTGCCGAGGCGCTGCACGATCCATTCCTCGCCTTGCGGAATGATGCGCACGCCGCGGGCAACGGTGAGGAAAACGAACACCAGAATGGCGATGGATGTGATGGTCGCGCTGCCGATCATTTGATTACCTCTACTTTCATGAAATTACCTTCCAGCGCGACGACGCGCACGCGCTCGCCGGCCATGAGATGTCGTTCGGCATAGCATTCCCACACTTCGGCGCCAAGGATCGGCTTCTGGAAACGCACCCTTCCCCGGGCGTCGGGCGGCAACGTGTCGACCAGGACGCCGACCTCGCCCACCGCGCCGGCCGCGGATGCGCCGGCGGTGGTCCGGGTTTCGGGACGCAGGCAGCGGAACCATGCGACGGCGAGCGCGCTCGAAGCGACGGCCCAGAGGAGTAATTGCGCGGCCAGCGTCAGACCGGGCGCGAGCAGCAGGGAAAGACCGACACCGATCGCGCCGATGCCGAACCAGATGATGAAAAAGGATGGGATCGCCAGTTCGGCAAGCGAAAGACATAATCCAAAGACCACCCAATGCCACGCTTCGAACATCGATTCCACCCCTTCCATGTGTCCCAGCCGGATTCTACAGGAATCGCCGCGCGCGTGCCCGTAGCGCTCAAGTATCGGCACGATTCGCCGCGGGATGCTTCCGGCGCCCGCTTTGGGCGCGCTTCTCGCGTCTTCGTCACTCCGGGGGAAGCGGCATCGAGCGGTTCGCCGGCCCGGTTCGGCGTTCGTCGTCCCGTGACCGCTCTTGCTCACCGGGCGCCTGCCGTTGTCAAATAGACGTTTTCAGAAAAACGCCGATCATCGATGGAGAACGATTTTGCTGCCGAATGGAATCACGCCGAAAGCGATCGTCGAGTATCTCGACCAGTACGTCATTGGACAGGACGAAGCGAAACGGACGCTTGCCGTCGCCGTTTACGCCCATTACCGGAAGCTATCCGTCCTGCGCGGAAAAACGGAAAGCATCGCCAAAAGCAACGTGCTGATCATCGGTTCGTCCGGCACGGGCAAGACGCTGGCCTGTGAGACGCTTTCGCGCTTTCTGTCGGTACCTTTCGTCACCGGCGACGCGACTTCGCTGGCCCAGACGCGCTACGTCAATGAGGAAATCGAGGCCATTCTTCTGCGTCTCGTCGACAAGGCCGGCGGCGACATGCGGCAGGCCGGCCTGGGCATCGTTTTCATCGACGAGATCGACAAGCTGAAGGCGTCCACCGGCGAATCCAGCGCCACGTCGGGCGAGAGCGTCCAGCACGCGCTGCTCAAAATCATGGAAGGCTCCTCCGTCAAGCTGGGCGCCGACCGGCACATCGACACCACGAACATCCTGTTCATCTGCGGCGGCGCCTTCGTCGGGCTGGACAAGATCATGTCCCGGACGCACAGCTTCGGCTTCATCGCCACCTCGGAAGCGGACAACAGGAGCATCCTCGATCGCCTCAACGATCGGGTGAAACCGACCGACCTCTTCGAGTTCGGTCTGATTCCCGAATTCACCGGGCGTCTGCCGATCATCGTCCGTTTCGGCGATTTGTCCAAGGACATGCTGGTACGCATCATGAGCGTGCAGAAAAACGCGATCTATCACCAGTTCCGCGAAATTTTCCGCGCGGAAGGCGTGGAACTGGTGGTGGCGCCGCCGGTATTCGAGCAGGTTGCGGAAATCGCCATCGAGTACAGGACGGGGGGACGCAGCCTGCGCGGCATCTTCGAGGAATT
>JAITAJ010000176.1 GCA_031284185.1 Accumulibacter sp.
CTGTTCGGACTTGCAACAAACGGATGAGCACGGTACGCCAAAGGCTGTCTTTCGGGCTTGGGAACCCACAGAAGGGACAGGCTGTACCGGCCTTTCCGAAACCATCCCCAAACACGGATGAGAGTGGGGAAAACGTAATATATAAGAAGACAGATGAGCTTGCGGCGCTTCGCGCCGGGTGAACAAGGAAAAACCGAGCGCTCGGTTTCTCTGTCTTCTGTCTTCTATCCCCTGTCCTCTGACCCTGACCCCTGCCCCCCTCAAATCTCTATCTTCTGAAATGTTTGCAGCAGTTGCGAGAACACCTTCGGTGTTCCCGCGACCACGTTGCCGGTGTTCAGGTGGTCGTCGCCGCCCGCGAGGTCGCTGACCAGCCCGCCGGCCTCCGTGATCAGCAGACAGCCTGCGGCGATGTCCCAGGGCAGGACATCGAACTCCCAGAAACCGTCGAAGCGTCCACAGGCAACGTAGGCCAGGTCGAGCGCGGCCGATCCGGCGCGGCGGATTCCGGCGGTGCGTTTGGCCAGATCCTTGAATACCGCGAGATAAGCGTCGATGTTTTCCATGCGGCGGAACGGGAAGCCGGTGCCGAGCAGCGCCTGTTCCATGCGATCACAACGGGTGACGCGGATGCGTCGATCGTTCAGGTAGGCGCCTCCCCCCTTGCTGGCAGTGAACAACTCGTTGTGCACGACATCGTAAACCACGGCCTGATTCGGCTGGCCCTTGCAGGTCAGGGCGATCGACACGGCATACTGCGGAAAGCCGTGAATGAAATTGGTGGTGCCGTCGAGCGGATCGATGACCCACTGATAATCCCTGCCGCCTTCACTGGCGGCGACGAGGCCGGACTCCTCTGCTAGAATCCCGTAATCGGGGTAAGCCTCGCGCAGAACCTCGATGATGGCCGCCTCGGCCGCCTTGTCGACCTCGGTGACGAAATCATTCTTGTATTTTTTGGGAGTGATCTTGATGTGCTCGATGTCCTGTGCGGCGCGGTTGATGATCTGGCTGGCGCGGCGGGCCGCCTTGATCATGATGTTCAGTGCTGGATGCATGACGATCTCTTCTCCGGGCGGGCCGGAAATTCCGGTTCGCCCGTTTCGTTTGTGAAACAGGAAGGCGACGCGCGACAAGAAGACACGAAGAAATGAAGTTTCATCCGAAACGGCTCGCCGGCGCAGCGCCGGAAAGGAAAAAGTCCCCCGCCGACGGGGCAAAGCCTTTTCAATCGTCGTACCCGTTGCGCTCGTCGTGGTAAAAGCATGAATTCTAATATGAACCGGCCTTCTCCGTCTTCACCGGCGCCGCCTTTCGCGCCGCGAGACGCGCTGTCCAGGGTGCGCGTCGTGCTGTCGAATCCCAGCCATCCCGGGAACATCGGCGCCGCCGCGCGAGCCATGAAAACGATGGGACTCCGCCGCCTGTACCTGGTCAGACCCAAGAGATTTCCCGATCCCGAGGCCGACGCGCGCGCGGCGGGCGCCGGCGACGTGCTCGAGCGGGCGGTCGTCCGTGAAACGCTCGACGACGCGCTTTCCGGTGTCGTGTTCGCGGTGGCGCTTTCCGCCCGGCATCGCAATCTGGGTCCGCAACGCCTGCAAGCGCGGGAGGCCGCGCCGCTGATCCTGGAAAGGGCCGAAGCCGGGGATGGCGACGTGGCGCTGGTGTTTGGCAACGAAACCACCGGGTTGTCGAACGACGAGGTTCAGCGCTGTCAGCGCGCCGTCTTCATTCCGGCGGATGCGTCCTACTCATCGCTCAATCTCGGCGCCGCCGTGCAGCTACTGTGCTACGAGCTGCGGCTGGCGGCCTGCGGCGGGCGGCCACGGGAAGCGACGCGAACCCTTCCTTTCAGTTCCCCGCCGGCGAGCAGCGACGACATCGAGCGTTTCTACGCGCACCTCATGCGGGTCATGGTACGCACGGGATTCCTCGATCCGCGGCAGCCCAAGCGTCTGATGGCGAAAATCCGCCGTCTCTTCGGACGGGCCGCGCTCGAACGCGACGAAGTCAACATCATGCGCGGAATTCTCGATGCCGCCGAGCGGGCCTTCGGGGGGCAGATTTCAGAAGACAGGTTTCAGAAGACAGAAGACAGAAGATAGAAGACAGGTCAGATTGGGCGCTTCGCGCCGGATGGGGACGAAAAACCAAGTGCCCGGTTTTTCGTCCTTTGTTTTTTCAGGGGACAGATTTCGGAAGGCAAAGGTTAGAGAAGACAGAAAAACCAAGTGCCCGGTTTTTCGTTCATCACCCGGCGCGAAGCGCCCAATCTGACCTGTCTTCTGTCCTCTCAAATCGCTGTCTTCTGAACAAGCTCAAGCTCGTTCCATAAGGTGTCGATGCGCCGCTTCACCGCGGCGTCCATGACGATCGGCCGGCCCCATTCCCGCGTCGTTTCCCCTGGCCACTTGCAGGTGGCATCGATGCCCATCTTGCTGCCGAGTCCGGCGGTGGGGGAAGCGAAATCGAGGTAGTCGATCGGCGTGTTTTCGGTGATCAGCGTGTCGCGCGCGGCGTCGACGCGTGTCGTCAACGCCCAGATCACTTCCTTCCAGTCAAGGATGTCGACGTCCTCATCGACGACGATGATGAACTTGGTATACATGAACTGGCGCAGGAAGCTCCAGATCCCGAACATCACGCGCCGGGCATGTCCGGGATATTGCTTGCGGATGCCGACTACCGCCAGACGGTATGAGCAGCCTTCCGGCGGCAGGTAGAAATCGGTGATTTCCGGATACTGCTTCTGCAACAGCGGCACGAAAACCTCGTTGAGCGCCACCGCCAATATCGCGGGTTCATCGGGCGGCTTGCCGGTGTAAGTGCTGTGATAGATCGGATTCTTGCGCATGGCGATGCGCTCGATGGTAAATACGGGGAAGGCCGCCTGTTCGTTGTAATAGCCCGTATGATCGCCGTAGGGGCCTTCGAGCGCCGTCTCGCCCGGATCGATGCGGCCTTCGAGCACGATTTCCGCCCTGGCCGGCACTTGCAGATCGGCTTTGGCCTGCCGCTCTCCCAGGCATTTCGTCAGCTCGGTCTTCGCGCCCCGCAACAAACCGGCGAATTGGTATTCGGACAGATCGTCGGGCACCGGCGTCACGGCGCCGAGGATCGTCGCCGGATCGCAGCCGAGCGCCACGGCTACCGGGAAAGGCTGGCCGGGATGCCGCAGACAGTGGTCGCAAAAGTCGAGCGCGCCGCCACGATGCGCCAGCCAACGCATGATCACCTTGTTGCGTCCGATCACCTGCTGCCGGTAAACGGCCAGATTCAGGCGCGGTTTTTCAGGCCCGCGCGTCACGGTCAGCCCCCAGGTGATCAGCGGCGCGACATCTCCCGGCCAGCAGCGCTGGATGGGCAGCCGCGCGAGATCGACGTCGGCGCCCTCCCAGACGACTTCATGACACGGCGCCGAGGAAACGATTTTCGGCGACATGTGAAGCGCCTGCCTGAGCATCGGAAGCGCATCCCACGCGCCCTTGAGGCCCTTCGGCGGCTCCGGTTCCTTGAGGCGGGCGAGCAGTCTGCCGACCTCACGCAGCGCCTCGACCGAATCCCGTCCCATGCCCAGCGCCACACGGCGCGGCGTACCGAACAGATTGCCGAGCACCGGCATCGAATGCCCCTTCGGTTTCTCGAACAGAACCGCCGGGCCGCCGGCGCGCAACACCCGGTCGCAGATCTCCGTCATTTCCAGATGGGTATCGATTTCGACATGGACACGTTTGAGTTCGCCCATACGCTCCAGTTGCGCGATGAAGTCGCGCAGGTCGTGATAGTTCATGAAAACTCGTGGCAGGAGACAAAGATGCCCCGATTATAGGCGCCCGAAACGCTTCGCCATCGATGGAATTGCGGCCTTGCCCGCGTTTTCCGCCGGTCATGGCCGAGACTGGTCGCGCCTGGCTGCCGCGGTCGGCGGGGAAGAATCACGCCAGACCGATCCGGGCCCGCTCCCGGCCGGGGCGGGTTCGGGTTCCGCCGCCGATTGGACTACAATCCGGCGTGGCGCGGCGGCTGGCGGCTTCATCGCGAAACGTTCGCCGGATCGATTCGGCCCGCGGGCGCGTGTCGGCGGGAAATCGCCCGGCGCAAGCCGGGTCTGCCACGCGGAATGCGGCTTCGAGGAAAACGCCGGCGGCCGGCGCGGCGGCGCTCTGTGAGGCAGCACCCCGCCGAAGCGGCCTCCCGGGCCTCCGCCCGTGGAAATACCGCCGTGGGAATCCTCATCCTTCCGAGTTCAGGGTGGGAAGGATGTCAACAGCAAAGGACGTTTCAGAGATGAAGAGAAGGATCATACACAGTCCGAAGGCGCCTGCCGCCATCGGCACCTATTCCCAGGCGGCGCGGGTCGGCGATACCGTCTATCTGTCCGGTCAGATCGGTCTCGATCCGTCGACGGCCTCTCTGGTCGAAGGCATCGACGCGCAGATCGAGCGCGTCCTGGAAAACCTGAAGGCCGTTGCCGAGGCGGCCGGCGGGTCTTTGAACGATATCGTGAAGGTGAACGTCTATCTGGCCGCTCTTGCCAACTTCGCCAGGGTCAACGAGTTCATGTCGCGGTATTTTGCCGAACCGTATCCGGCGCGCGCCGTGGTCGGCGTGGCGGCGCTGCCGCGCGGCGCGCTGGTCGAAATCGACGCGATCATGGACGTTTCGCCTTAAAACGCCGGCGTGGATGCCGTCGATGCG
>JAITAJ010000182.1 GCA_031284185.1 Accumulibacter sp.
CTGTCCTCTGAAACTGTCCTCTGTCCTCTCAAGATTCTGTCTTCTGATAAGTCCTCTGACCCATGAGATAATCCAGCGTCGTCGCCGGCACGTAGTCGGCCAGCGCGGCGAAATCGCCCCGGCCGGCGAGTTCGCGCACCCGTGAAGCGCTGATCACGCCATCCGCCACCCGCTTGCGCTCGACGACGCGCACGTCGATGCCGCGGCCCGGCAGGAGTTCCCGCATGGCCTGGTTGTAGGCGGCGGTCAAGGGATCGTTCGGCTCGGTGCCCACGTAGCGCCGGGTGATGCCGAAAAACGGCGCGATCTTCGAGGCGAACAGGATGAGGTCGAGTTCCATCTGGATACGCGCCGCCGGATCCTCTTTCTTCAGGAAATAGGTCGGAAAGGTCGCGTCGCTGACGATGTAGTGCGAGGTGTCGAGCACTACCGCGTTGGCAATGCCGCGCACCCCCTGTTCGACGAGCCGGCGGCGGACGTCGAACGGGAAGACCGAGCGGTCTTCCCTGACCACGAAAACGTAGAGATGCCCGACTTCCCGCGCGGCACGCTCGATGAGGTAACGATGACCATTGGTGAACGGATTGCAGTTGACCACCACCGCGCCGTTCAGTCCGGCGCGGAGGAGGGGCCGTTTCGACTCCAGCCATCGGGCGATCCCGCTGCCGTATTCGAGCAGCGCCGCTTTTCCCTGGCGGGCCAGCAGGGAAAAATTGAGCGCCTGAAAGGTGGCGGCGTACTCCGGTTTGGTGTAGACGAAAAGCGAATCGTGGCCCGCCCGCTGGCCGTTCATCACCAATTCCGTGACCAGCTCGCCGAGCGTCGAACCGCCCTGATGCTCCGGCATCACGGCCAGCATCTTCAGAACGCCGCCAGCGCGCGAGCCGGTCGCCACCAGCCGCCCCTCTTCATACAGGCCGACCATCACGTCGACCGCATCCTCGAAGCGGAGGCCGCTTGCCTCGATCAGCGCGCGCGCCTGCCTACGCTCGGAATTCAGGGAGAGTTCGACAATCATTGTCAGAGGACAGTGCCTGGAGAAGTCAGAGGACAGTGTTTGGAGAAGACAGAAGATAGATTGGTTTGGGCGCTTCGCGCCGGGCGAGATGGAAAAACCGAGCGCCCGGTTTTTCTGTCTTCTCAAGTCTCTGTCCTCTGGAAGCCGGGTGAAGGAGGAGAATTCGAGCGCCCGGTTTCCCCGTCTTCTGTTTTCTCGAATGTCTGCTCTTCCACCTCCAGCCACATGGCGCCGACGATGGCCAGGAGGATGGCGAGGCCGAGGCCGAGAATCCAGGTGAAGTACCACATGATGCTTTCCTTTCCAAATGATCAGAGGACAGGGGTCAGAAGACAGAGATCAGAGGACAGAGCTTAGAGAGGACAGGGATCAGAGGACAGAGCTTAGAGAGGACAGAAGACAGAGAAACCCATCGCTCGGTTTTTCGTCCTCTACTCGGCGCGAAGCGCCCAAGCTGATCTGTCTTCTGTCCTCTCTAAGTTCTGTCTTCTGATCTCTGTCCTGAAATCAGTAGAGCGCCTTGTCGTTTTCGACGATGAACTCGCGCGTGACCTTGCCGGACATCACGCGATAGGCCCAGCCGGTGTAGGCGACGACGATCGGGGTGAAGATCAGCGCCACGTATAGCATGACGTTCAGCGTGAGATGGCTCGATGTCGCGTCCCAGGCGGTCAGGCTGGCGTTGGGCATTTCCGACGAGGGTAGCACGAAAGGGAAGAGGGCGATACCGGCGGTGGAGATCACCGAAACACAGACCAGCGAGGAGCCGATGAAGGACAGCAGCGTCTTGCCCGCGCGCAGGGCAAACAGCGCGGTCAGACCGCCCGCATAGGCCAGCGCGGGAACCAGCCAGAGGATCGGGTGGTTTTCGTAGTTGGCGAACCATGCTCCCGGCGCGCGCCCGACTTCTTTCATCAACGGGTTGATCGACGATCCGACGTCGCCGATCGACAAGATGACGTAGCCGTCGAGGAAGATCACGCAGACGCCGCCGAGCGAGAAGGTCACGAGCAGAACGACGGCGGCGATGCCGGCTGCCGCTCCGGCGCGCGCTTGCAGATCGCCGTTGGTACGGTGCGCCAGAAAGGTCGCGCCTTGCAGCGTGAGCATCGACAGGCTGACGACGCCGAAGAGCAGCGCGAACGGGTTGAGCAGCGCCCAGAACGAGCCGGAATGGAAGGAGCGCATGGTTTCGTCCAGACGGAACGGCACGCCGAGAAAGAGGTTGCCGAAGGCCACGCCGAAGACCAGCGCCGGTATCGCGCTGCCGGCGAACAGGCCCCAGTCCCAGACCCTGCGCCACGCCGGATCGGGCCGTTTGGATCGGTACTCGAAGCCGGCCGGGCGGAAGAAGAGGGCGAACAACACCAGCAGCATCGCCCAATACAGGCCGGAAAAGGCGGTGGCGTAGACGAAGGGCCAGGCGGCGAAGATGGCGCCGCCGGCAGTGATGAACCACACCTGGTTGCCGTCCCAGTGCGGGGCGATGGTGTTGATCATCACGCGCCGCTCGGTGTCGTCCTTGCCGAGAATCGGCAAGAGTATGCCGACACCCATGTCGTGACCGTCCATGATGGCAAAACCGATCAGCAGCACGCCGATGAGCAGCCACCAGATCAACTTCAGGGTCGCGTAATCAAGCATTTGGGTATTCTCCTCAGACGTCGTTCGGTTGCGGCGCGGCGGGGCCGAGACGGGCATACTTGAACATCAGGTACATCTCGACGATCAGCAGCAGCGTGTAGAAACCCGCGAAGCCGGCGATCGAGCCCCACAGACTGGCGGAGGACAGGGACGAAGCCGAGAGGTGGGTGGGCAGCATGCCATACACCGTCCAGGGCTGGCGACCGTACTCGGCGAGGAACCAGCCGCACATGCTGGCGATCCACGGCGCCGGCAGGCTCCACAGGAAAATCTTCATCAGCCGGGGATGCCGGCGGCAGGCGTTCCGGCCGGAGACCCGGATCGCGGCGGCGAACAGGAGGAACATCAGACCGCCGAGACCGACCATGACGCGGAAGCTCCAGAACAGCGGCGCGACCTTCGGCACGGAATCCGTGGCCGACTTTTCGATGATGTCCGGCGTCGCCTGGCGCACGTCGTCGACGTAGCGCCTGACCAGTAAACCGTAGCCCAGGTCGGCCTCATGCCGCCCGAAACGCTCCCGCGCCGCCGGATCGTCCGGGTTTGCGCGCATTTCCTCCAGCGCGATGACGGCCTGTATGCCCGAGGCGACACGTTCCTTGTTCTTTTCGCGGATTTCGCGGATGCCCGGGATCGCCTGGCTGATCGAGCGGGTGGAGATGATGCCGCCCGCGAACGGTACGCTGATCGCCCAATCGTTGGCCTGTTTCTCCTCGTTGGGCCACGCCACGAGATTCAGGCTGGCCGGCGCCGGTTCGGTTTCCCACGCGGCCTCCATGGCCGCCAGCTTGGAATTCTGCGACTGGGCGACGGCGTAACCGGATTCGTCGCCGAGCACGATCACCAGCAATGTTCCGACGAGGCCGAAGGCCGCCGCGACGCGGAATGAACGGCGCGCGAATTCGACGTGCCTGCCCTCGAGCAAGTACCACGCGGAAATGCCGAGCACGAACAAGGCGCCGGTCACGTAACCGGCGGCCACGGTATGCACGAACTTGGATTGAGCGATGGGATTGAACACGAGCGCCGCGAAGTCGGTCAGTTCCATGCGCATGGTGACCGGGTTGAACGCCGAGCCGACCGGGTCCTGCATCCAGGCGTTGGCGATCAGGATGAGCACCGCCGACAGGTTGGTGCCCAGCGCCATCAGCGCCGTGACCGCGAGGTGCCCGCATTTGGACAGGCGCTTCCAGCCGAAGAAGAAGAGGCCGAACATCGTCGATTCGAGGAAGAAGGCCAGCAGCCCCTCGATCGCCAGCGGCGCGCCGAAAATGTCGCCGACGTAGTGCGAGTAATAGGCCCAGTTGGTCCCGAACTGGAATTCCATGGTGATGCCGGTGGTCACCCCGAGCGCGAAGTTGATGCCGAAGAGTTTGCCCCAGAACTGGGTCATATCCCTGTATATCGGCTTGCCGGTCAGCACGTACATCGATTCCGCGACGACCAGGATCCAAGAGAGCCCGAGCGTCAGGGGAACGAAAATGAAGTGGTACATCGCCGTCGCCGCAAATTGCAGGCGCGACAGGTCAACCACCGTCGAGTCGATCATTTGTCATCTCCTGGAGAAGTTGGAATGGAGGCGCGGACGCCGGAGACATTGGATG
>JAITAJ010000215.1 GCA_031284185.1 Accumulibacter sp.
TTTTGTCTGGCGACCATAGCCTTTTGGCCCCACCCCTTCCCATCCCGAACAGGACCGTGAAACGAAAGCGCGCCGATGATAGTGAGCAGCTCGCTCGTGAAAGTAGGTCATCGCCAGACGCCCCACACCAAAACGCCATCCGGAACAAAACCGGATGGCGTTTTTTTTACGCCCCAGACCGCGCCGGACGGTTGGACGCGGACGATTTTATCTTCCGCGCGGCTCCAGCACATCATCCGGGTATAGACGGCGCGCCGTCGGCCATGACACTCAGGCAGCGCGCGCCACTTGCGTCCGTTGGCGGCCACATACAGGATCGCGTTGAGGACTTTCCGATTGTCCAGACGCACATTGTCTCGCTCTGCCTGAATTGTTCTTGGTTCAATCGCATCCCAACAGCTATCGGACAAAACAGTACCAGAAAATTTCGGGACTAAACACCGATCAGCGTAGCGCAATCTCCCTGACACGAGCTGGCTAATGGGTGGGCGCCTCGGCGGAATCATCGTCCGGACTGATCTCGTCCAGCATCTCCCCGGCTTTGAACAGCAGGGGCTTGAATTCTTCCTGTTCCAAATCTTCCTGGCGACTGATGTTTGCATTCTGGGTTTTTTGCCAGTCGTCGCGGTGGCAAATGATCTTCTCGTATTCCTTGTTGGCCAAGAGCCAGTTGTCGCGGGCGGCCTGCGCGTTTTTCCGTGCCTCCTCCAGCGCGCGCCCGGCTTCGCGCAAGGCTTCTTCTCTGGCCAATTCCTCATCGGTCAGGGCGGAAAGCCCGGCCTTGAAGGCTTCGATTTCTTCCTGGCTCATGGCCCTGCCCATGATGGACTGGTAGCGGCGCTCGACTTCCTCCTTGCGCCAGACCCTGTAGCGTTCCAGTTCCCTTTCCCTTGCCAGCCGTTCCGCCTGTGCCGCGCGCAGCCGGGTTTCCGCCGCCTGCATCGCTTTCCTGGCCGCGCCGACCCGGAAATCGCGGATTTTCATGAGGCCGGTCAAGGGGTAGAGCATGTCGGGTCGATTCCGATGTCACCCCACGACGCGCAGCAGTGCGGCCAGCGTGTCGTCGAAACTGGAAAACTCACTGAGGCCCTGGCGCAGGAACGCATTGACCGCGCCGATCTTCTCCAGCGCCCGGTCGGCCTCGGCGTCGTTGCCCTTCTGGTATTCGCCGATCTGCACCAGCAGCTCGATCTCGGCATATTTGGCGAGGATGGCGCGCAGTTTCTGCGCGGCCTCGCGGTGTGCTTTCGTGGTGATCGCGCCCATGACCCGGCTGACGCTGGCCAGCACGTCGATGGCCGGATAATGGTTGGCGGCGGCGAGTTTCCGGGAGAGCACGATGTGGCCGTCCAGGATGGAACGGGTCTCGTCGGCGATGGGTTCGGTCATGTCGTCGCCTTCGACGAGCACGGTGTAGAGCGCCGTGATCGATCCCTTGTCGGAATTGCCCGCGCGTTCCATGAGGCGCGGCAGGGTGGAAAAGACGGAAGGCGGAAAGCCGCGCCGGGTCGGCGGTTCCCCGGCGGCCAGGCCGATTTCCCTTTGCGCCCGCCCGAAGCGGGTGACGGAATCCATGAGCAGCAAAACCTTCTTTCCCTGGTCGCGGAAATATTCGGCGATGGCCGTCGCGGTATAGGCGGCCTTCAGCCGCTCCATCGACGCGCGGTCGGACGTGGAGACGATCAGCACGGCTTTCTTGCGGCCTTCCGGCCCCAGATCGTGCTCGATGAACTCGCGCACCTCGCGCCCGCGCTCGCCGATCAGGGCGAGCACGCAGACATCCGCGGCCGCACCCTTGATGATGGAAGAAAGAAGCGTGCTTTTTCCCCCGCCCGCCGCCGCGAAAATACCCATGCGCTGCCCCTCGCCGCAGGTCAGGATGCCGTCCAGCGCGCGCAGGCCGAGCGGCAGGGGCTTTTCGATCAACTTGCGGGTCATGGGATTGGGGGAATCGGCATAGACGGGATAGAACTTCCTGGTCATGAGCGGCGGCCCGCCGTCGATGGGATTGCCCAAGCCGTTCAGGATACGGCCCAAAAGATCGTCACACACCGCGATGGCGTGGATTTCGCCGGTGGGAATCACCTCCGTGTCCGGCGCGATGCCCTGCAAATCGCCCAGCGGCGTCAGGATCGCCTCTTTCCTCACGAAGCCCACCACTTCGGCCTTCAATTCCCATGCGCCGCGCGGATTCTTCAGCACGCAGATTTCGCCCACGCGCACGCCCGGCACGACCGCCCGGATGATCGTCCCTACCACCTGCACCACCCTCCCCCGGATTTCCAGGGTAGAAGCGCTGGAAATCGCCTCCTCCAGCAAGGTGCTGATGTATTCGAGACTCATCCTTGATCCGATCCCGGTGAAACGGCCACAAAATGATAACAGAAGACCGCGGACGGGATCGTCCGCGACGCCTCGCGCCGGAGAGAGTAAACAGGCGGAGGCGAGGCATGGCGCAAAGTGTAACGCAGCGCCTCCGGTTCATGCGAGACGCGGGGATTTCGCGGATCACCCGATGCCGGATGGTTTGCGCCCCCCGTTCTCGATCATGGTCTTGTCCGCCTCCATTTCCCTGAGCGTAACTTTGGCGCGCTCCGAAACCGGATTGCCGGTCACAGGATCCCGCAAGGTCGCGCCATTCTCGAAAATGGGCGACTATTCCGGCCTTATCGGATATTCGACCTGCTTCACAAAAGGCTGGCCGATC
>JAITAJ010000255.1 GCA_031284185.1 Accumulibacter sp.
GTCGCTCTGGTCGCCTGTATGCACAAGCTCCTTTCCATCCTGAACGCTATCTGCAAATCCGGACAGCCCTGGCAGGAAAATTTCTCTCTCCCTTGACTTACTTCTCTTGGCGTAAAAAAACTTGCTTTTGAACACAGTTGCTGTCTTCTCAAACCTCTGTCTTCTGCCTCCGAGCGCCCGGTTTTTCCATCCTATCCGGCGCGAAGTGCCGCAAGTCTATCTGTCTTCTGTCTTCTCAAACCTCTGTCCTCTGAAACGCATCTCTGATCCATTCGATGTTTTCACCGTCGAGGAG
The DNA here is from genome assembly GCA_031284185.1 of Accumulibacter sp. Lineage (GTDB taxonomy): Bacteria > Pseudomonadota > Gammaproteobacteria > Burkholderiales > Rhodocyclaceae > Propionivibrio. The sequence goes on from JAITAJ010000255.1 coordinate 296, forward strand.
CACGCAGTCGAAACGGCAGTCGAGTCCGCGCTTGCCCATCGTGGCGAGATAGTGCCGCGCGGCCAGGACGATGCGCCGCTGCTTGGCCGGGGTGATGCTGGCCGCGGCGCCGCCGAAATCGGCGTTGCGCCGTAGCCTGACTTCGACGAAAACCAGCGTCCCGCCATCCCGGCAGATCAGGTCGATTTCCCCGCCGCCACAACGATGATTGCGCGCGATCACCACGAGCTTGCGCCGTTCGAGGAAACGGGCCGCGGCCTCTTCGGCCAATCGCCCGCGGCGGGTCGTGGTATCGTTGTCGCTCATCGGTTCGGAAACAGGACATGACGGAAGAATCACCGGCATTATATGTGGTGCCGACGCCACTTGGAAATCTCGCCGACATCACGCCGCGCGCGGTGGATACGCTGCGCGCCGTGGATTGGGTGGCATGCGAGGATACGCGGCACAGCGCCCCGCTGCTCAAGCGTTTCGGCGGCTCGGCGCGCCTCATGGCGGCACATGAGCACAATGAGGAGGCCGCGGCGCAACAGGTCATCGCCCGCCTGAACGAAGGCGAATCGGTGGCGCTGGTCTGCGACGCCGGAACCCCGGCCATTTCCGACCCCGGCGCCCGCCTGGTGGCCCGCGTGCGCGCGGCGGGCCACCGGGTCGTTCCGCTGCCGGGGCCGTGCGCGGCGGTGACCGCGCTGTCCGCGTCCGGTCTTGCCGAGCCGCGCTTCCTGTTCTACGGCTTTCCGCCCGCCAAGGCCCAACAACGGGAAAACGCCTTACGCGAGCTGTCCGGCCTGCCTCACGCCCTGGTGTTTTACGAGGCGCCGCATCGCATCATGGAAACGGTCGCGGCGCTGCTCGCCGTGTTTGGGCCTGAACGCACGCTGGTTCTGGCCCGCGAGCTGACCAAGCTGTTCGAGACCATTCACGTCTGCCCGCTCGGCGAAGCGCCGGACTGGCTGGCGGCGGACGCCAACCGTCAGCGCGGCGAATTCGTGCTGATCGTTTCCGGAGCGCCGCCGACGCCACCCGACGACGCCGAAGGGGAGCGAGTGTTGAAATTGCTTCTCGACGAGGGATTGCCGGTCAAACAGGCGGCAAGGCTCGCGCACGCCATCACCGGCGCGGCGAAGAAGACGATGTACGAAATGGCGCTGCGGCGGCGCGGCTAACCTTGGTTTTACGATCCAGGTTCCCGAGCGGCATAGGCTCAACATCCCGGCCGACACGAAGTAGAATTCGGAAATCTGCTCACGAGCGAAAAAAAAAATGCGAATCACCCTTACCCGCCCCGACGATTGGCATCTGCACCTGCGCGACGGGGACGCGCTGCGCGCCGTTCTGCCGCACAGCGCGCGTCAGTTCGCCCGCGCCCTGATCATGCCCAATCTGCGCCCGCCCGTCACCACGGTGGCCGCCGCCGCCGAGTACCGGCGGCGCATTCTGGACGCGCTGCCGGAGGGAGCGGATTTCGAGCCGCTGATGACGCTTTATCTCACCGACGACACGCCAGCCAGCGAGATCCGGCGCGCCGCCGACAGCGGCTTCGTCAAGGCGGTCAAGCTCTATCCCGCCGGGGCGACGACCCATTCGGACGCCGGAGTCACCGACCTCGCCCGATGCGACGCGGCGCTCGCCGAGATGGAAAGGGTGGGCATGCCGCTCTCGGTGCATGGCGAACTCACCGATCCGGCGATCGACCTCTTCGACCGCGAACGCGCGTTCATCGACGTGGTATTGCAACCGCTGCTCGAAAGGCGTCCCGGTCTGCGCGTGGTGTTCGAGCACATCACGACCGGGGAGGCCGCCGAATTCGTGGCCTCGGCGGGCGATACCGTCGCGGCCACGATCACCGCGCATCATCTGCTCTACAATCGCAACGCGCTCTTCGCCGGCGGTATACGCCCGCATTTCTACTGTCTGCCGGTGCCGAAGCGTGAGGCGCACCGCCAGGCGCTGGTGCGGGCGGCGACTTCGGGCAGTCCGAAGTTTTTCCTCGGCACCGACTCGGCGCCGCACGCGCGTCGCGCCAAGGAGTCCGATTGCGGCTGCGCCGGCTGCTATACGGCGCTGTCGGCCATCGAACTGTACGCCGAGGCGTTCGAGCGGGCGGGAGCGCTGGACGGGCTGGAGGCTTTCGCCAGTTTCAACGGCGCCGATTTCTATCGCCTGCCGCGCAACGCGGGGCCGGTGACGCTGGAAAAAAGAGCCTGGACGCCGCCGGCGAGTCTGCCTTACGCCGACGGCGGCGAACTGGTACCGTTGCGGGCCGGCGAGCCGGTCTCGTGGAAACTTCGCGCTTGAGCAAGAAATTGGCGACAGCTCTTCGGGGCTGTCGGTCTAAGGCCAGGGAAGGGGTTTGCATCCCCTCCCCAATGGTTGCGGTCGAAACCCCGGCCGTGAGAATGGGGGGCCGACCTTCGCACCGCCCTGAAGGGCGGGGTTTCAAACCGGAGGTGGTTTTACGATGAAAGGGAGAGTCATTGTGAGCATATACAGGTTTATCCCGCTGCTTCTATTGCCGCTTCTGGCCGCGTGCACGGATCAGCGCGCCACGTTCGAGATCAAGGGCGGCGCGCATTCCCTGAGTCTGATCCGCATCACCAACACGCCCTGGGCCAAGCGGGCCGAGTATTTCGTGGTTGCCGCGCGCATGCCCGACTGCTCGCGCCGGCACTCCATACCGGGCGTGGACCTCCTCAATGCCAGGGTCGAGGTTTTCGCGCCGGGTGACGATGCGTGGATCCTTCGGCAAGGCAGCCGCATGTACGTGGTCGAGACGCGCACCTGCGAAGGCTTCGCCAGGCTCAACGCCACGCCGGAGAGCGGTATGGGGCCGTTGATGGGAACCTTCATGACGCGCGGCGACGATCTGGTGTTCGTGCCCGCGCCAAAGGCCGCGGCGCCCGCGGCGCCCGCGCCCCGATAGCGTCCTGGGCATCTCCGCGTATAATGGCGGCGGGAAGTCGGCCAGGCAACCGCCGCGCGCCTCGCGGCGCGGGGAGGAAAGTCCGGGCTTCGCAGAGCGGGATGCCGGTTAACGGCCGGGCGCTATAAGCCGCAAGGCAAAGGCGACGGAAAGTGCAACAGAGAGTAGACCGCCCAAGTCCGGGGTGACCCGGAACGGCAAGGGTGAAACGGTGGGGTAAGAGCCCACCGCGGACGTGGCGACACGGACGGCATGGCAAACCCCATCCGAAGCAAGGCCAAGTAGGGAAGCGCATGGCGTGGCTCGCGCCGCTTCCGGGTAGGCTGCTGGAGCGCACCGGCAACGATGCGCCTAGAGGAATGGTTGCCCACGACAGAACCCGGCTTATCGGCCGGCTTTCCAGAGGACAGAGACTTGAGAAGACAGAAGACAGATGAATTTGCGGCGCTGTCGCGCCGGAGCAGGGACGAAAAACCCATCGCTCGGTTTGGCTGTCTTCTGTCTTCTGAACCCTATCGCTCGGTTTTTCCATCTCACCCGGCGCGACAGCGCCGCAAGCTCTTCTGTCTTCTGTTCTCTATCTTCTGTCCTCTGAACCCTATCGCTTGGTTTTTCCACCTCATCCGGCGCGACAGCGCCGCAAGCTCATCTGTCTTCTGTCCTCTCTCTTCTATCTTCTGAAACTCTGTCTTCTGTCCTCTATCTTCTTTTCTGAACCCTATCTTCTGTCTTCTGAAACTCTATCCTCTGAAACCCCCGATGCTCCTCCTCCCAGCGCGGCATATAGCTGGATCTGGGCGGCGAGCTTGGCGAAACGCAGGGTCACGAGCGATTGCTGCGCGGCGAAATGGGAACGCTGCGCGTCCAGCACGGAAAGATAACCCTCGATACCACTGTTGTAACGCCTCTCCGCCAGACGATAGGTGTCCGCGGCAGTCGCGGTCAGGGACTCCTGGGCCGCCAACTGTTCGTCGATCGTGCCGCGCACGGCCAGCGCGTCGGCTACTTCACGAAAGGCCGCCTGCACCGTTTTTTCGTATTGCGTCAGTACGATCTCGCGCTCCGTCTCGCTGACACGCAAGGCCGCCCACAGACGTGTGTCGAAGACCGGCAGCGAGAACTGCGGCGCGAACAGCCAGGTTCCCATGTGACTTCCGAACAGGCCCGACAACTCGGCACTGGCGGTGCCCAGCGATCCGGTCAGGGTGACGCGCGGAAACAGCGCGGCCCGCGCGGCGCCAATGTAGGCGTAGGCTCCCTTGAGACGATGTTCGGCCGCCATGACGTCGGGACGCGACAGCAAGGCGTCGGAAGATATCCCGGCGGCCACGTCCTTCAGATCGCCCGCGGTTTCCAGACCCGCCGGCAACCATTCCTCGGGGATCGAGGCGCCGACGAGCAGAACCAGCGCGTTGAGGTCCTGCGCGGCCAGTTGCGTATACCGCGCAACGTCGGCGCGCGCCGTGTCGACCGGGATGTGCGAGCGTTTCAGATCCAGATCGGACACCATGCCGACGTCGAAACGCCTCTTGATCAGATCGTAGGCCGCCCGCTGGCCGCCCAGCGTCGATCGGGCCAGGGCCAGATTTTCCCGGTCGGCGGCAAGCAGGAAGTAGGTCCGCGCCACTTGGCCGATCAGCGCGATCTCTACGCCGCGCCGCCCTTCATCGGTCGCCAGATACTCTTCCAGCGCCTGCTCCGAGAGGCTGCGGATGCGCCCGAAGAAATCGAGTTCCCACGCGGCCAGGCCCAGATCGACACTGTACTTCGAGGCCGTGCGCGATTGCCCCGGCTGAATGAAGTCACGCGACTGGCGCTGCTTCTGCTCGCCGCCGCCAGCCGCGAGCGATGGGAAAAGATCACCGCGCTGAATGCCGTACATGCCTTGCGCGCGCTCGACGTTGAGCGCGGCCAGACGCAGATCCCGATTGTTGTCCAGCGCCCGCTGGATCATCTTTTGCAGTACGTCGTTGGCAAAAAAATCCCGCCATTTCAGATCGGCAACCTGGGGAGAATCCGCGCCGTCCCGGACATAGGCGGCGCCGGACGGCCACGCTCCGGCCACGGGCGATTCGGGAGGCTGGTATTCCGGCGCCAGCGAGCAGCCGCCGAGAGCGAACAGGAATCCGAACAGCGCCGGAAACGAAAACTTATTCATGAGGTTCTCCTTCCACCGGGTCAAGGTCTTCCACCTCTCCGTCATTTCTTCTCCGATCATGACCTGAGCGCCTGCCTTCCACAAAATCGACGCCTTTTCTGTCTTCGCTGTCTCTTCTCCGGTCATGGCCCGACCGTAATTCTTCCGCAAAGTCGACGCCTTTCCTGGCTCCGCCGCGCCGGCTCATCAGCTTGTAGATCATCACATAGAACAGCGGCGCGAAGAAGATCACCAGCACCGTCGAGGTCACCAT
>JAITAJ010000284.1 GCA_031284185.1 Accumulibacter sp.
CAGTATGCGCATCGCTTGCACTCCCCCGTGTTCGACGTATTTTTCACATGGCCCTGACGAGCGCTTCACGGGCCGGAAGGCGGACTGCGGCGCGCTCATCCGCGAGGATTATACGATGCCCCGGCGGCGTTACGCGCAATCCCGTTATCCGTCCGTCATTCTTTCGGCCTGGCCGGCGGTGTTCTTCCTCACCCGCGGCCTGTTGCTGTTCGAGCATCCGTCCGATGCCGGCGCGGCGGTATCGAGCCTGCTTGCCCGGTATGCCGCCGGCTTGGTCTGCGACCTGGGGTTTCCGGTTCATGCCACCGTGCCCACGGCGCCACGTCTGCCGCGCTGCCCGCGTCGGCGCTGGCGGATGCCGTTCGGCGTGGCGGCGGCAAGCCTGTTCGCGTCAAATTGATTTGCTATAGAATGACAGCGGCTCCGGCTGCCGGGCAATTTCGCCGATATGCCGGCGACAAGGCGTCGCGGGTTCGGCGTCCAAGGCCGGAATGACCAACCGATCGACAGGATTGCACCATGGCACGCGCTGAAACGGAAATCGTCAACAAGCTGGGCCTGCACGCCCGCGCGTCGGCAAAGCTGACCCAACTGGCCAGCCGGTTTGAATCGGAGATCTGGATGGAAAAGAATCTCCGCCGGATCAACGCCAAGAGCATCATGGGGGTCATGATGCTGGCGGCCGGCCGGGGGTCCAAGGTCGTGATCGAGGCCACCGGCGACGATGAGCGCGAAGCCCTGAAGGCCATCCTCGAACTCATCGATGACAAGTTCGGCGAAGGAGAATGAGCGCCCCATGAGTTTCACACTGCATGGTCTGCCCATCTCGGGCGGCATCGCCATCGGCCAGGCGCGTCTCATTTCGCAGGCGACGCTGGAAGTCTCGCACCTGGTCATTGCTCCGCGCATGGTGGAAAAGGAGGTCGCCCGCTTCGAGGCGGCCATGGAGCGCGTGCGGACGGAGTTCGACGCGATGAAGAGCAGCCTGGAGAAGTCGCCGGCCGACATGCACGCATTCATCGACCTGCATCGCATGATCCTCGACGACCCCGAGCTGTCGGAAATACCCAAGCAGATCATCCGCGAGCGGCGCTGCAATGCCGAATGGGCCATCGTGCAGCAGATGCGGCTGCTCGTCGAACAGTTCGACCAGATCGACGATGTCTATCTGCGCGAACGCGGTTACGACGTGCGTCAGGCCGTCGAGCGCGTGGTGCGCGAGCTGGCCGGGCGGCCCGTGGCCAGCCGGCTCAAGGGGATCAAGGGAGAGCATCTGATCGTCGTCGCGCACGACCTGTCGCCGGCGGACGTCATGGCTTTCAGGAACCACGGCTTCGCTTCGTTCGTCACCGACGTCGGCGGCGCCACGTCGCATACGGCGATCCTGGCGCGCGGCATGGGCATTCCCGCCGTGCTCGGGCTGCACGACGCGCGCCGCCTGATCCGCGACGGCGAAGCGCTGATCATCGACGGCACGCGGGGCGTGGTCATCGTCGATCCCGACCGGCGCGTTCTCGATGAATACGAACTGCGAAAGACAGAGTTTGAACTGGAGCGTTCCAAGCTCAAGCGGCTCAAGACGGTGCGCTCGACCACGCTGGACAAGATCAAGATCGACCTTTTGGCGAACATCGAAGGCCCCGAGGACGTCGAAACCGTTCTCGAATGCGGCGCCGATGGCATCGGCCTGTTCCGTACCGAGTTCATCTGTCTCGGGCGGGGCGACATGCCCAGCGAAGACGAGCAGTTCGAGGCGTATCGCAAGACGGTCAAGGGCATGGAAGGCCGTCCGGTCGTCATCCGCACTTTCGATCTGGGTAATGACAAGTTGCTGCATGGCGACGATGCCTCCAGCGAACGGCGGCGCGAGAATCCGGCGCTCGGGTTGCGCTCGGTGCGTCTGCTGCTGTCCGAGCCGAAGGTGTTCCTGGCCCAGTTGCGCGCCATTCTGCGCGCCTCGAAATACGGCAAGGTGAAAATCCTGATACCGATGTTTTCGCACGCCTTCCAGGTCGACCAGACCCTCGCCCTGCTGGAACAGGCCAAATCCAGTCTGCGCGGCGAGAAGATCGCCTTCGACGAGAGCGTCGAGATCGGCGGCATGATCGAAGTGCCGGCGGCGGCGCTGGCCCTCGGGGTATTCCTGCGGCGGCTCGACTTCCTGTCGATCGGCACCAACGACCTGATCCAATACACCCTGGCCATCAATCGCGCCGACGAGCAGGTGGCCAGCCTCTACGACCCGCTGCACCCCGCCGTGATGATGCTCCTGTCACACATCCTCGGCAGTGGCGAGAAGGCCGGCGTGCCGGTGTCGATGTGTGGAGAAATGGCCGGCGATCCGAGTTTCACCCGTCTGCTCCTCGGCCTGGGTCTGCGCCAGTTCTCGATGTTTCCCGCGCGGATTCCGGCGGTCAAGCAGCGCGTCAAGCAAAGCGACATTTCCGAGATCGAGCCGATCGCCCGCCGCATCGCGCGCCTCGATGAATCGGCCAAGATCATGGAACACGTCGAGAAACTCAACGCCTTGTAGTCAGAAGACAGTTTCAGAGGACAGAAGACAGAGGACAGAAGACAGATCGGCTTGCGGCGCTTCGCGCCGGGCAGGGAACGCAAAACCAAGCGCTCGGTTTTTCCACCCTATCCGGCGCGACAGCGCCGCAAGCCCCTCTGTCCTCTGTCTTCTCAAGGTTCTGTCTTCTGAAACGGCCTGCTAAAATCGCCGCTTTCCGTGACCGCCTCCGATTCCCTTGAACCGTAAAACCGCGCAAACCGCGCGTTCCGAATCCGACGATTGCCTGGCCGCCGACGCGCCCCGGCTGGCCGGTATGCGCCGCAACCTGCGCCATCTCTACGGCGCCAGACGCGACGCCTTGCAGGCGGAATACGACCGGCTCCTGGAAAGATCACGCGCGTCGGTGGCGGCGCGCCGCGAGAATCTGCCACGCCCGAAATTTCCCGCCGAACTGCCGGTCAACGAACACCGCGCCGAAATTGCCGGGCTGATCCGCGAGCACCCGGTGATCATCGTCTGCGGCGAAACCGGCTCGGGCAAGACGACACAACTGCCGAAAATCTGCCTCGAACAGGGGCGCGGAACGACCGGCCTGAACGGGCACACACCGCCGCGCCGCATCGCCGCGCGTTCGACGGCGGCGCGTATCGCGCAGGAACTGGAAAGCGAACCCGGACGGCTCGTCGGCTACAAGATTCGCTTCACCGACCGCACGTCGCCACAATCATATGTGAAACTGATGACCGACGGCATCCTGCTGGCGGAGACGCAGGGCGACCCGCTGCTCGCGCAATATGACACGCTGATCATCGACGAGGCGCACGAGCGCAGCCTGAACATCGACTTCCTGCTCGGATACCTGAAACAGCTCTTGCCCCGGCGGCCCGATCTCAAGCTGATCATCACTTCGGCGACGATCGATGCCGAACGCTTCTCGCGGCACTTCGACCACGCGCCGGTGATCGAGGTGTCCGGCCGCCTGTATCCCGTCGAAATCCGCTATCGTCCGGTCGAGACCGAAACGGCGGAAGACGACGAGCGCGATCTGTACGACGCCGTCGTCGACGCCTGCGACGAGGCCAGCGGCATCGGCCCCGGCGACATCCTCGTTTTCCTGCCCGGCGAGCGCGAAATCCGCGAAGCCGCCGAGGCTCTGAGAAAACACGTCTTCGGGCGCGGCGGCGCGGCCACGGAAATCCTGCCCCTGTTCGCCCGCCTCTCGGCCGAAGAGCAGTCGCGCATTTTCAGGCCGCATCCGGGGCGGCGCATCGTGCTGGCGACCAACGTCGCCGAAACCTCGCTGACCGTGCCGGGCATCCGCTACGTGGTCGACACGGGGCTGGCGCGTATCAAGCGCTATTCCTACCGCAACAAGATCGAACAGCTACAGGTCGAAAGGATCGCGCAGGCTTCGGCCAACCAGCGCGCCGGGCGCTGCGGCCGGGTGTCGGCGGGTGTGTGCCTGCGGCTCTACGACGAGGAGGATTTCGCCCGGCGCCCGGCCTATTCCGACCCGGAAATTCTGCGCTCGTCGCTGGCCGGCGTCATTCTGCGCATGAAGTCGCTGCGCCTGGGCGACGTGGAGAACTTCCCGTTCCTCGAGCCGCCGCCAGCGAAGGCGATCCGCGACGGCTATCAGCTTCTGAGCGAACTCGGCGCCGTCACCGAGGAGCGTTCGCTCACTCCGGTCGGGCAGGAACTGGCGAAGATGCCGCTCGACCCGCGCCTCGCGCGCATGATCGTCGCCGCGCGTGACGAGGGCTGTCTCCGGGAGGCGCTGATCATCGCCGCCGCGCTGACCGTGCGGAACCCGCGCGAACGTCCGCAGGAAAAACAGGGCGCCGCCGATGCCGCGCACCGGAAATTCGCCGACGAGAAATCCGAATTCCTCTCCTGGCTCAAGCTCTGGCAGTGGTACGAGGATGCGCTGGAACACGGTCAGTCGAAGCGCGAACTCGCTCAGGCCTGCCATGCCAACTTCCTCTCGGCGCCGCACATGCGCGAGTGGCGCGACGTCCACGCGCAACTGCGCGCGCTGACGACCGAATACGGCTGGAAGGATGATCCGATCCCCGCAAGCTATGAGGCCATCCATTGCGCGTTGCTCGCCGGTCTGCTCGGCAACATCGGCTGCAAGTCGGAGGATTCGGGGTATTACTTGGGCGCGCGCGGCATTCGCTTCCTGATCCATCCCGGCTCGCCGCTCAACAAGAAGGCCGGCAAATGGATCGCCGCCGCCGAGATCACCGAAACGAGCAGACTCTTCGCCCGCTGCGTGGCGCGTATCGAACCGGAGTGGCTGGAGCGTGTGGGCGCTCACCTGATCAAGAAAAGCCATTTCGATCCGCACTGGGAGAAGAAGGCGATGCAGGCGATCGCCTTCGAGCGTTCGACGCTGTACGGCATCGTCATCGACCCGAAGAGGCGCGTGAATTATGGGCCGATGAATCCGGCAGAGGCGCGTGATCTGTTCATCCGGCAGGGCCTCGTCGGCGGGGAAATCGCCGATGAGTACGCGCGGCGCTGGGCGTTCTTCAACCACAACCAGCGCTTGATGCTCGACATCGAAACGCTGGAACACAAGTCGCGCCGGCCCGACGTGCTGGTCGACGACGCGCTGATCGCCGCCTTCTATGACCGGCTGATCCCCGAAGGCGTCACCAACGGCGCGGACTTCGACAAATGGCTCAGGGATGCCGCGCGGGAAGACCCGGAGCTCCTGTGTTTGCGGCGCGAGGATTTGATGCGGCACGAGGCGGCCGGCGTGACGACCGAGGCTTTTCCGCCCAGGCTGCGGCTGGGCGGGGTCGATTTCGAGCTTTCCTATCACTTCGAGCCTGGTTCGCCGAAGGACGGCGTGACGATCACCGTGCCGCTCGCGCAGTTGAACCAGATTCCCGCCGGGCGCTGTGAATGGCTGGTGCCGGGGCTGCTCGGGGAAAAGACCGCGCAGCTCGTCAAGACGCTGCCGCAGAGGATTCGCGCGAAGCTGGTGCCGGTTCCCGAGTTCGCGGCGGAGTTCGCCGGCGCCGCGCCGCCGTCGGACAAGGCGCTGATCCCGGCCATGATCCGGTACATCCTGGAGACGCGCGGTCTTGCCGCGCGTGGCTGGGAGATCACGCCGGATGCCTTTCGGCCGGACGCCATCCCGGCGCATTTCTTTTTCAACTTCAGGCTGATCGACGAGGAGGGCCGGCAGCTCGCCATGAGCCGCAATCTGGCCGAGCTGCGCGCGCAATGGGGCGGGCAGGCCCGGCAGGAGTTCGCCGGCGCGCACGAGACGCCGTCCGAGTACACCGGCATGACCGGCTGGACCTTCGGCGAATTGCCCGAGCTGATGGAAGTCGAGCTTGGCGGGCAGCGCGTGATCGGCTATCCGGGCCTTTCCGACGACGGCGCTTCGGTATCGCTGCGCGTGTTCGACACGCCGGAGGAAGCGCGGGAGGCGCATGCCGGCGGTTTGCTGCGCCTGTTTCGTCTGCAATTCACGGAACAACTGAAGTATTTCGAGAAGAACCTGCCCGACTTCACGCGGATGGTCATGCAATACATGGCGCTCGGTTCAAGGGAGGAATTGCGCGAGCAGTTGCTCGATGTCACGTTGCGCCGCGCCTGTCTCGGCGAGCCGTGGCCGGTCGACGCGGCGGCCTTTCGCCAGCGCTGCGCCGAAGCCAGGCCGCGCCTCGGGTTGTTGGCGCAGGAAATCTGTCGGCTGGTCGGCGTGATACTGGCGGAATGGCAAGCGGCGCGGAAGAAGCTGCTGGCGTTCAAGGCGCACGCCGTGGCGACGCGGGACATCGAAAAGCAGCTCGGCCTGCTGATCGGCAAGCGTTTCGTCGCCGACACACCGTTCGATCGTCTGCAACATTTCCCTCGTTATCTCCAGGCCATTGCCATGCGCCTCGACAAGCTCCGGGCCAACCCCGAGCGCGACACGCGGCTACTGGCCGAATATGCGCCGCTGTGGACGAACCACGAGCGCCGCGCCGCCCGGCTTGCCAGACAGGGCGCCGTCGATCCGCGCGTCGAACAGTTTCGCTGGCTGCTCGAAGAGCTGCGCGTGCAACTTTTCGCGCAGGAATTGCGCACCCCGGCGCCGGTGTCGGTCAAGAGACTGCAGAAGCTATGGGAGTCAGAGGACAGAAAATAGTCAGAGGACAGGAGATGGAGAAGACAGAAGACAGGTGAGCTTGGGGTCAGAGGACAGAAGATGGAGAAGACAGAAGACAGGTGAGCTT
>JAITAJ010000311.1 GCA_031284185.1 Accumulibacter sp.
GGACAGAAAACCGACCGCTCGGTTTATCTGTCCTCTTTTTTTTCTGACCGCTGTCTTCCGAACCCCAACAAAGCAGAGTCAATGATTGAAATACCGCGAGCTTCGCAGGGCGGGTGACTGGACGACTGAGCAACGGAGGGTGATGTGACCGGAGTCGTCGAGGCGGAGGGTGATCCGTCCGCCCACGGGACGATTGCCATCGTCCCCTACGCCGCCGTCTGAATGTCCCCATCGCTTGCTCACCCAACCCGACGCTGAACCCGAGCGCCCGGTTTTTCCATCCCCCCCGGCGCGACAGCGCCGCAAACTCATCTGTCTTCTGTCCTCTCTAACCGCTGTCCTCTGAACCCTGTCCTCTGAACCGTGCCCGGTTTTTCCATCCCCCCGGCGCGACAGCGCCGCAAACTCATCTGTCTTCTGTCCCCTATCCTCTGTCCTCTGAAACTGTCTTCTGTCCTCTCTAACCGCTGTCCTCTGAAACCCTGTCCTCTGAAAGTACTTTCCCCGGATTCATGATTCCCTGGGGGTCGATCGCTCGCTTGATGGCGCGCATCATGTCCAGCTCGACGGCGCTTTTGTAGCGGCGCAGCTCTTCGCGCTTGAGCTGGCCGATGCCGTGCTCGGCGCTGATCGAGCCTCCCAGCACATGCGCGATGTCATGCACGATGCGATTGACCTGGGGCGTCGCGGCGATGAAGGCGGTGTTCTCGCCGATTTCCGGCCTGGATTGGTTGTAATGCAGGTTGCCGTCCCCGACATGGCCAAAGGCGACGATGCGAATCCCCGGATAGGCCGCTTCGAGCGCCGCGCCGGCACGATCCAGAAACTCGCCGATGCGCGAGACGGGCACCGAGATGTCGTGCTTGATGCTCACCCCCTCGATCTTCTGCGCCTCGCTGATGCGCTCGCGCAGCGTCCACAGCCGCTTGGCCTGCTCGCCGCTCTGCGCCACCACGGCGTCGGTAATGCCGCCGCCTTCCAGCGCGCGTTCGAGAAAACTTTCCAGCGACGCGCGCAGGGCCTCGTCCTCTCCCGGCCCCGACAGCTCGACGAGCAGATGCCACGGACTGCCCGCCAAGGGCGCCCGCGCCCCGCGGATGTGCTTCTCCACCAGGCCGAGCGAAACGTCGGAGATCAGCTCACATGCCGTCAGCGCGGTATCGAACCGGGCACGAAGCTCGCTCAACAGACTTGTCGCCGCGCGCGGCGAGGCGATCGCCAGCCAGGCCGTCGCCGCCGCCCGCGGCCGCGGGAAAAGTTTCAACACCGCCGCGGTGATGATGCCCAGCGTTCCTTCGGAACCGATGAACATCTGCTTCATGTCATAGCCCGTATTGTCCTTGCGCAGACCGCGCAGACCTTCCCACACCTCGCCGCTGGGCAGCACTACCTCCAGGCCGAGCGTCAATTCGCGGGCGTTGCCGTAGCGCAGAACCTGCACGCCGCCCGCATTGGTCGCCAGATTGCCGCCGATCTGGCAACTGCCTTCGGCGGCCAGCGACAACGGAAACAGCCGGTCGACCGCCGACGCCGCTTCCCGCACGGTTTGCAGAATACATCCCGCTTCGACCGTGATCGTGTCGTTGGCGGTGTCGATCGCGCGGATCGCGTTCATCCGCGACAGGCTGAGCAGAACCGCGCGGCCCGTCGTGTCCGGGATGCCCGCGCCGCAGTGACTGGTATTGCCGCCCTGGGGCACGATCGGCGTTCCGGCTTCGGCGCACGCGCGCACCACGGCCGAGACCTCGGCGGTATTCCCCGGACGCACGACGCAGCGCGCCACGCCACGGTAGCGTCCACGCCAGTCGCCCAGATACGGCGCCATGTCGCCGTCCACCGTCAACACCTGAGCAGGCCCGACGATCGCCGCCAGGGCATCGGCCAGATTTTCAGTCGTCATTCGATGTATTCCAGAGGATAGAGTTTCAGAGGACAGAAGTGAGAGGGGAGACGCCAGAGAAGACTGATCGGCTTGCGGCGCTTCACGCCGGATGAGGGAGGGAAAACCGAAGGCCCGGTTTTTCTGTCTTCTGTCCTCTCTCTCAAGCCTCTGCCCTCTGAAATTCCGCGTAAAGATCGTGCTCGTCGGCATCCACCACGCGCACCCGCAGAAAATCTCCCGGTTCGGCGTCGAAATAGCCATTGAGCAAAACCAGGCCGTCGATTTCCGGCGCGTCGCCCGGCGACCGGGCAATCACGCCTTCGTCATCGACTTCGTCGACCAGCGCGGTGATCTCGCGCCCGATCTTGGCCGCCAGCAGTTCAGCCGAAATGTCTTCCTGCACGTCCATCACGCGCCGGCGGCGTTCCTCGCGCACCTCGTCCGGCACGGCGCCTTGCAGCGCATTGGCCGCGGCGCCGTCTACCGGCGAATAGGCGAAACAGCCGACACGGTCGAGCCGCGCCTCTTCGAGAAAGATCAGCAATTCCTCGAATTCGGCATCGGTCTCGCCCGGAAAGCCGGTGATGAAGGTGCTGCGGATCGTGATGTCCGGGCAGATCGCGCGCCACGCCCGGAGGCGTTCCAGGGTGTTCTCGGCGCTGGCCGGGCGCTTCATGGCCTTGAGCAGACGCGGATTGGCATGTTGAAACGGCACGTCGAGGTAAGGCAGTATCTTGCCTTCGGCCATCAGCGGAATCAGCTCGTCCACGCTCGGGTAGGGGTAGACGTAATGCAGGCGCACCCAGAGGCCAAGCTCGGAGAGCGCTTCGCACAGTTCCGTCAGCCGCGTCTTCACCGGGCGGCCGCCGACGAAGCCGGTACGGTATTTCAGGTCGACGCCGTAGGCGCCGGTATCCTGCGCGATGATCAGCAGTTCGCGCACGCCGGCTTCGGCGAGACGCTCCGCCTCCCGCAACACCTCCCCGATCGGCCGGCTGACGAGCGGCCCGCGCAGCGCGGGGATGACGCAGAAGGCGCAGGAATGATTGCAGCCTTCGGAAATCTTGAGATAGGCGAAATGCCGCGGCGTCAGCCTGACGCCCTGCGGCGGAACCAGGCTGTCGAAGGGGTCGTGTGGCCGCGGCAGGTGCGTATGCACGTGCCGCAATACATCCTCCGCCGCATGTGGTCCGGTGATCGCCAGCACCTTCGGATGGGCGGCGCGTACCTGTTCCCGTTTCGCTCCGAGGCAGCCGGTGACGATGACCTTGCCGTTTTCCCGCAAGGCTTCGCCGATCGCTTCGAGCGATTCCTCGACTGCCGCGTCGATGAAGCCGCAGGTATTGACGACCACCAGATCGGCCCCCGCATAAGTCGGCGAAATCGCGTATCCCTCGGCGCGCAGCCGGGTCAGGATGCGCTCGGAATCGACCAGCGCCTTGGGGCACCCGAGGGAAACGAAACCGATGTTCGGCTGTCTGGAATCGCTCATCGCGGGATCGGATCGGAGAAACGGGAAATCGGTAAAATGCCACGCATTCCGCCATGCCTCACGAACGGAAGAGACAATGAAAGTGGCGAGCCTTACCCCGGCACTCGCAGTAAATGGCTGTGGCTGCTTCCTTCCGGACCTGACCAGGTTCACCACCCTGTGATGCGGGGAGACCCGCCGGGACGAATGTTACCACAGAGGACAGCGGTTTGAGACGACAGAAGACAGAAGAGCTTGCGGCGCTTCGCGCCGGGTGCGAACGGAAAACCGAGCGCCCGGTTTTTCCATCCCCCGGCGCGAAGCGCCGCAAACTCACCTGTCTTATGTCCTCTATCTTC
>JAITAJ010000317.1 GCA_031284185.1 Accumulibacter sp.
GGCATCCCGGCCTTCGGCGCCGACGCGCTGCGTTTCACCTTCCTGTCGCTGGCCAGTCCGGGCCGCGACATCAAGTTCGATCTCAACCGCTGCGAGGGCTACCGCAATTTCTGCAACAAATTGTGGAACGCCGCGCGCTTCGTGCTGATGAACACGGCGAATCAGGATAACGGCATCGACCTCGCGGCCCCGGAGCGCTGCCCGGACGGCCTGCGCTTCTCGTTCGCCGACCGCTGGATCGTCGGCCGGCTGCAACGCGCCGAGGCCGAAGCCGCGCGGCATTTCGCCGATTACCGCTTCGATCTTCTGGCCCGCGCGATCTACGAATTCGTGTGGGACGAATTTTGCGACTGGTATCTCGAACTCGCCAAGGTGCAGCTCCAGACCGGCGCGCCGGAAGAGTCCCGCGCCACGCGGCGCACGCTGCTGCACACGCTGGAAGCCGTACTGCGCCTCGCGCATCCGCTGATCCCGTTCATCACCGAAGAGTTGTGGCAGGCGGTCGCGCCGCTGGCGGGCCGCAAGACGCATGACTCGATCATGCTCGCCGCCTACCCCGAGGCCGACCCGGCGAAGTTCGACGAGGCCAGCGAAGGACAGGTGCGGCAACTCAAGGAGATCGTTTACGCCTGCCGCAACCTGCGCGGCGAGATGGACATTTCCCCCGCCCGGAGGATGCCGCTCTTCGCCAGCGGCGACGCCGAGGCGCTGAAGCGCTGCGCCCCGTATCTCAAGGCACTCGCCAAGCTCTCCGAAGTGCATGTCGTCGATCGTCTGCCGGAAGATGCCAACGCGCCTGTCGCGATAGTGGGCGAGATACGCCTGATGCTCGAGGTCGAGATCGATGTTGCCGCCGAAACCGAGCGCATCGGCAAGGAGATTGCCCGGCTCGAAGGCGAGATCGACCGGGCCGGCGCCAAGCTCGCCAACGAGAGTTTCGTGGCGCGCGCGCCGGCGCCGGTCGTCGAGCAGGAAAGGAAGCGCCTCGCCGATTTCACCGCCGCGCTCGAAAAGCTCCGGCGGCTGCTCGAGCGCCTGGCGCCTCGTTGACCGGAAAGCCTGGATGGTCTGCCCAAACCGGCCCTTGCCCAAACCATGTACCGTCACCCGATCGCCCGCCTGCTCTGGTGCATCCTCGGCATTGCCGCCGGAATCGCGCTGGCGCTCGCCGTCTCCGAACCGCCGGTTTCGGCCCTGCTCCTCGCCTCGCTCGGCGGCAGCGCCGTCTTCCTGTTCGCCTTCACCCGGATGCCCGCCGCCCAGCCCCGCGCGTTGCTGGGCGGACATCTGAACGGCGCCCTGATCGGCATCGCCTGCTATCAGTTTTTCGGAGACGCGCTGTGGGTCTATGTCCTCGCCCAATCCCTGACGCTCGCGCTGATGCTCCTCACGCGCACGGTGCACCCGCCCGCCGGCGCCAACCCGATCCTGATGATCCATGCCCAGGCCGACTGGGCGGCGCTGTTCCAGCCCGTGCTGACGGGCGCCGGCGCCCTGGTTCTCGTCGTCTTCCTCTGGAGCCGTCTGTATCCCGGTCTGGTCCATTACCCCATCGATCCCTGGGCGCCATCGCCCGCCCGCATCGACTGGGGCGGCTGGGAGGACTGATTTCCGGGTTTCCGTGATTCCGCCGATTTCGTCTTGCACGCCTCGCAATCTCCTGAAAGCCGCACATGCCTGCCGTTCATATCAAAACCATCCGTGTCGAAGCGGATTCGATCGACGTGCATGGGCACGTCAACAATCAGGAATATCTTCGCTGGATGCAGGAAGCCGCCATCGAGCACTCGGCGCGGCAGGGTTGGCCGATGGAGCGTTATCTGGCCCTGGGCGCCTCGTGGTACGTGAAATCCCATTTCATCGATTATCTGAGGCCCGCCCTGTTGGCGGATGAAATCCTGGTCTGTACCTGGGTTGCGGGCATGGACCGCCGCATCTGGCCGCGCAAGACGGTTTTTCTGCGCCGGGCGGACCGGCAAATGCTGGCGCGCGCGGAGACCCGATGGGTATTCGTCAATCTGGCATCGGAGCGCCCCCAGGTGGTCCCGGCGGCGCTGCGCGCGGCCTTCACGACGGTCGACTGCGAGAACGCGGCGCTCGAAGAGGCGTTTCAGGGGACAGCGCCTGAGAAGACAGAAAATCCGAGTTCTGGGTTTCTCTGCCTTCCCTAGCCTCTATCCTCCAAGGGGCTGTCCACGATCATTTGCCCCAACCCATGCGGGCTATCGAGATGCGCGTCCAAGAGTCCCTCCGGCTCAAGAGGGCGGCACACCGGCGGCGGCCTCATCCGCGCGTTCCGCCCCGTCGGCCAGCGTCAGGTTCTTGTTGCGGATTTTCTGTATCGTTTCTTCGATGTGCGCTTCCATCGTCGCTTCGCACAAGGCTTTGTCGCCCGTTTTCAGGGCATCGATGAGCTGCCGGTGGTAGCGAAGCGCCATTTCGGTGCCGAGCAGCCTGACGATTTCGATCATCGCGGACGAAAGAATGATGTTGATGACTTCGTAAACCTTGGTGATGATCGGGTTGTCCGTGATCCGGGCCAACTGATGATGAAAGAGATGATCGGCTTCGGCTTGCTTCTGGGTTTGGTCCGTTCTGGACAGCGAGACCGTCAGCCGGTAGTTCTCCTCGAGTTTGTCGATGTCGTTCTTCGTGATCTTGGGCGCGATCAGGCCGATGGTTCCCTTTTCGATGATTTTCCGGTATTCGAGAACGGTGATGATGTCCCGGTTTCCGTTGATCTGGATCAGGGGATGAAGCGCCTCCACGGTATTGACCGAGGAAAACTCCCGGACGAAACTGCCTCCGCCATGCCGTGTCTCGATCAGCCCCAGGATTTCCAGTTGCTGTATCGCGGCGCGCACGGTGACCCGGCTGACGCCGAGCAAGGCGCACAGTTCGCTCTCCGAGGGCAGCTTCTCCCCGGCTTTCCACACGCCTTTCATCAGTTGATTCTTCAACTGCATGTAAACCTGCGAACGGAGGGACTCCATCTTGATCTTTTTCAGCTTAGCCACGAGCGGACTCCTGTAATTTACCCCGCACGATACTGAATACCGTTGGTCCGGCCCATCGGCGCGCGGTGACGAAATAGCCAGTCGTCATTGCGAGGAACGCCGCCCCGCGACAATCCGCGGATTGCTTCGCTGAACTACTATCCAGACCGTAACTCATTGATTGAAAAATAGATTGCGCCATTCCCGCATCGGGAATGGACTCGACCGCAGAGTCTCCTGTTCGTCGACGAGCGGATCTCCTGCCGCAGATCTCCTGCCTATTACCCGCCTGAATCCATCGCCTTCCCGCGAGGGATGATAGTGTAATCCCAAAGCAATGAACTCGTCCGCTCGGGTTGCCCGGCATGGATATCGAGAGCCGGACGCTGGATCGGCCGAATCTCGGCCGCCTGCGCGAGCGCCTGGTGGTGGCTGACATCGCCCGGCGTTTCTTCGACGATGCCGTCAATCTGGCCCGAAAGCAGAAGCTGGCATGGCTCGCTCTTTCCTCCCTTGCCGCAAGGATGGCCTTACCGGCCGCTTCAGGCTGAATTCGACTCATCGAATCGACAGCATCGACTTCATTCCGAGCGCAGCCGCTGTCTTCCGACTCCTCCTGAACTCTATCCCCGGAACCCTGTCCTCTTGTAGACAGGCAATACACGGGGGGCGCCCATGAGGTTCAAGATTTTTTTCTCCATCGTCGCCATCGTCGCGGTGATTCTGACTCTGGGTGTCAGCGCCAGCCTGTTCGTGAGCGAGAACCGCCTGCGCAATACCCTCGAGAACGATATGTCGCTCGTCGCCCGCCTGGCTTCCAGAATGGTTTCCAATCGCCTGTGGCTGCTGAAAAGCGAGTCGCGGAACCTCGCCCGCGAGGTGAATGGCCTGGCGGCGGAAGATTTGCGCGATACGCTGGAATCGGTACTGGATCATTACGATTATCTGTCCGCCGCCGTTCTCGAACACGGCAAGTGGATCGCCTCGGCGGGCATCGCGCCCATGAGACTGCCAGACCCCGAGAATGACGCCTACGTCCACGCCGCCCTGCGCGGCGAAATCGTGATCGCCCCGCTCGAAATGGAAGGCGATAACCTGGTGTTCAAGCTCTACGTCGCCATCGGCAAGCGCGTACTGATCCTGTCCGTGCCGGGATTGATCATCAGCGATCTGCTGTGGGAATTCGACGTGCTGGAATCGGGCAACATCTTCGTCGTCGACAAAAACGGCGCCGTGCTGGCCTACCGCCGCCTGGAAGCGATGCTGCAACGCTGGAACTTCGTCCATCTCGGCGAATACGGCGCCAACTATCAGGGCATGGCCACGACCATCCGGCGCATGATCGGCCATGAGACCGGCATCGGTTATTACGCCTTCGACGGCGTGAAACGCATGTGCGCCTTTCTGCCGGTGCTGGGGTCGGACGGCTGGTCCTTGGGAGTGGTCGCGCCGCTGCACGAGACGGCGCTGTTCCAGGTGCGGGATATGCTGCTCCTCACGGGGGTGGTGCTGCTGACGCTGGGGACGCTGGCCGCGTTCCTCGCAACCCGCCTGCTGATTCAGCCTTTCGAGACCATCGAGCGTCAGAATCAATCGCTGGTGGAACTGAAACGGGCCGCCGACCAGGCTTCCGAAGCCAAAAGCCGTTTCATCGCCAATACCAGCCACGAGATACGCACTCCCTTGAACTCGATCATCGGTTTTTCCGAGCTGGCGCTGGGCCAGAAAGATCTGCCGGAGGAAGTGGAATCGCATCTGGAGAAAATCTATAACGCGGGTGTGGAACTGTTGGGCATCATCAACGATCTGCTGGATATTTCCAAGATCGAGGCGGACAAATTCGAGTTGATCCCGGTCGTGTATGACGTGCCGAGCATGATCAACGATACGCGCAGCCTGAATCTGCTCAGGATCGTCGACAAGCCGATCCGGTTCATTCTGTCCGTGGACAGCGCCATGCCTTGCAAGCTCAGGGGCGATGAAATACGGATCAAGCAGATTTTCAATAATCTCTTGAGCAACGCTTTCAAATATACGCGGGAAGGCGAGGTGGAATGGTCGCTTTCCAACGAGCGGGACGGTGACGCGGTGTGGTTGACGAGCCGCGTCCGGGATAGCGGGATCGGCATCCGCGAGGAGGATATCGGCAAGCTGTTCATGAATTACAGCCAGGTGGATACCCGGAGTAACCGCAAGATCGAGGGCACGGGACTGGGATTGTCCATTACCAAGAAACTCGTGGAGATGATGCAGGGGACGATCCGGGTGGAAAGCCGCTATGGCGAGGGCAGCACCTTCATCGTGCGCGTCCGTCAGGGGTTCGTTTCCGACGAGATTCTCGGCGCGGAGGCCGCCGGGAATCTCGAAGGTCTCAAGTACGCGCAGAACAAACGCAAGCGCACCGCGCAACTGGTGCGCATCAAGCTGCCGCGCGCGCGGGTGCTGGTGGTGGATGACGTGAAGACCAATCTGGACGTGGCGCGGGGCGTCATGAAACCTTACGGGATGCGGGTCGATTGCGTCCAGAGCGGCGCCGAGGCCGTGCGCGCGGTACGGGAGGAGAAAGTCCGTTACGATGCCATTTTCATGGATCATATGATGCCGGAAATGGATGGCATCGAGGCCACGCGCCTCATCCGGGAGACCATCGGCACCGAATACGCGCAAACCGTGCCCATCATCGCCTTGACCGCCAACGCCATCGTCGGTAATGAGGAGATGTTTCTGAAGAGCGGTTTTCAGGCCTTCCTATCGAAACCGATAGACATCATGCTGCTGGACGCGGTCCTTCGGCGATGGATGCGCGGCGCCATCCGGCACGAGGAGGAATCCGCGCCGGACGAGCCGGTGGCGGCGCCGGGAACGCCGCATTTCATCGACGGGCTGGATTGGGAAAAGGGCTGCCAGCGCTTCGGCGGCGACGAGGCGGCCTATGTCGGGATCCTGCGTTCCTACGCGACGAACACGACGGAACTGCTCGAAAAAATCCGCGAGCCTGACGCGCAGACCTTGCCGGACTACGCCATTGTCGTGCACGGCATCAAGGGGAGCAGCAACGGCATCGGCGCCGATCGCGTCGGCCGTTGCGCGGAAGCGCTGGAACAGGCCGCGAGAAACGACGACATGGCCTTCGTGCGCGAAAAGAATCCCGAACTCGTTGAACGGCTGGAAACCCTGCTGAAGTCGCTTTCCGCGCTCATCGGCGCGGACGCGGAGAAAAACGCCAGGGAACGCCGGGAAAGACCGGATGAGAATCTGCTGCGGAAAATGTATGAGGCGGCCCGTGATTTCGACGTGGATGCCATGACGGCGGCGCTGAGGGAACTGGAAGGCTTCCGTTACGTCGAAGGAGAGGAGTTGGTGCGTTGGCTGCGGCAGGGGGTCGCGCATCTGAAGTTCGTCGAGATTCGGCAACGGCTGAGCGCTGATGTTCCGCCGGAAGTTTCCGATTCGGACGACCTCGGCAAGGCAACGAATCGGCAAGGTCGCGCAGAACGAAACGGGAAGGAGCGTCACCTTCCTCCCGTTCCGCCACGGTCGGAATCCTGAGCGTGAGAATGGGGTCTCAGGCATCGCGCGTCTCTCGCGGGCAAGGGGCGAACCGGAGTGGGCTTTACGATGAAAGATGAAAAAAATCTGCAAAGACTCGTCGTCGTGGATGACAACATGACGAATCTGACGATTTGCCGAAGCGTTCTGAAAGACCGTTACGAGGTCTACACCCTGTCTTCCGCCGGGGACCTGTTCGCGTTTCTGGAGCGCTTCATTCCCGATCTGATTCTGCTGGACATCGAAATGCCGGAAATGAGCGGTTACGAGGCCATCCGGAAACTCAAGGGCGATTCCCGATTCTTCGACATTCCGGTGATCTTCCTGACCTC
>JAITAJ010000328.1 GCA_031284185.1 Accumulibacter sp.
AAGCGCCGCAAACTTATCTGTCTTCTGTCTTCTGGAACCCTGTCTTCTGGAACCCTGTCTTCTGGAACTCTGTCTTCTGGAACTCTGTCTTCTGGAACTCTGTCTTCTGGAACTCTGTCTTCTCCATCTTCTGTCTTCTGAAGCCCGTACAGCACGCAGCCTTTCATGCCCGGAACACAGGGCCGCCCCTTGATTTTGACGCAGCGGTCGTTCAGTTCGTGCGGGCAACCCCATGCGCCTGCGGTCATCGTGTTTCGCCTCACGGGTTCGGAAGCCGCGATTGTCCGCGCAAGCCGCGCCTGTTTCAAGACGGCACGGGAACACGACCGATACGGGTTCCGGGTGTCTTCGCCGCGCGTCGTCGATTCCAGCGTATGCTTCGCCTTCGTCTTCGGAGTCCACGCCATGCAGATGTCAGACATCCCGTTCGGCACGACCGACTGGTCGGAAATAACGCCTACCGAACATCCCGGCGAACGCGGCAAGGCGCTCTGGCGCGTCCGGCAATTCGGCGCCATCCGCGCGCGCATGGTCGAGTATTCACCCGGCTATCTCGCGGATCACTGGTGCTCGAAAGGGCATGTCCTGCTTTGCCTCGAAGGGGAATTGCATACTGAACTGAAGGATGGGCGCAGCTTCGCGCTCCGGCCCGGCATGAGCTATCAGGTGGCCGATGATGCCGAACCGCATCGCTCGTCCAACGCCAGCGGGGCCAGGTTGTTCATCGTGGATTGACGATTTCCGCGTCGGGATCGGATACGCGGCCGGCGCGTCGGCGAGATTCCGCTTGAACGCATCCTCGCCGCGCCAGATCGCGGTGGATGAGTCCGGACGGCTTCGTCCCCGGCTTTCATGGCAAATCGACTGGGTTCGGCTCATATTCGTCTGTCTTCTGAAATCGATCCGGCGAGGATTCAAACAGGTCATGGATCTGCTGCCACCCCAGAAAATCCCGGCACGCGAACAGGAACAACGCATGTTTGTCTGTCCCCTGTCCTCTGAACCCGAGCGCTCGGTTTTCCCATCCCGCCCGGCGCAAAGCGCCGCCTACTTATCTGTCTTCTGTCCTCTATCCCTTGTCTTCTGAACCTCTGTCTTCTGAACCCCAAAGTGTCTTGTGGGCGCAACAAATTGTGCCGGGCGCGGGCGCGCGACGGCCCGAAGCCGAATCCCGTTCCCGGCGGCAACGTATAATCCCCGGGAAGACGTTCAGAACCCAGTCCGCTCACCGGCACCCCGCGCCGCGAATTCTTCTGAACACCTTGGGGCGAAAAAACAGGCAACAAAAGAAAATACGAGGAATTTTCAGGAAACGATACAGGCCGGGCGCCTGTCACTCGTTCGGAACGAACCCGAAAAGAACCATCCCGGTTTCTTTCATGCCGGAGTCTGCGGCCTTGCGCCGCGCCGGCGGATGGGGAGTCAGCTTACGATGAGCAAGAATCTACTGGAAGAAAATGCGTTTCCCGACGACTGTCCGACCGAGGGCACGCGCCGTGTCATCGATGGACGGGAACGGGTCTTTTACAACGGCTACTGGATAAGGACCTATCCAACCCCGGCCAATTCGCTCGCCGCCAAGAAATGCCTGATCGAAGCGCTGACCCGGCGGCTCTTCAACCACACCGAGCATGGGATGAACATCCCCGGCCAACGCCTGGCGGAAGCCCGCCAGAGCTACGAGGAAGAGTCCGATCCGGCCCTGAAGCGCGTCAAGGCCGGCATGTTGGCCGGCTCGCTGTTCAACCGGGCGACGGACATCTTCCGCAATCTGGTCGATCTACAGACCTGTGGTGTCGAGATCAAGAGCAGCGACGCCTTGACGCGCGAATGCGGGCGCTGCCTGCTCGAAGCGATGGAACTGGGGCGTTTCGTGTTGCATCGCAGCGGTCAGGAGGGCATCGACGAACTCTGGGGCGAACCTTTCCGCGCCTTCACGGTGCCGATCGAAGAATTCTACGAAAACCGCTACATCAAGATCAGCCAGACCAAGCGCGACATCGACCGGATCGCCGACGCGATGGTCGATACGCTCGGCAGGATTCCGGCGTTCGCGCGCATCGAGCCGCCGGTGCGTGACTTCGCTCACGCCGCGAGCGTCAAGACGGAAACCCTGCGCACCGATCCCGACATGTTCGACATCTGGCCGCGAATGGTGGTCGCCGGCGAGCGGCTGGCCAATTTCCCGCCGGACGAGAGCGCCGGGGCGATTCCGGGCGTTTCCGGCGGACATGCCGTTTCCGACGGGCTGCAACTGATCCGCGCCGGGCGCGACATGATCTTTTTCATCACCCGCGCCCGTACTCCGATGCCCAGGAGCACGAGCGAGTACATCGAGCGCTGCCGTGTGTATCTGGAAACGGGACGAGCGCCGTCGGCGCCCGTTCCGTCTCCGGCCTGAGACCAGAAGACGGAAACCCGAGAGCAGCCGTGTTCGCCGTCGAGCGTTTCGGGAGCGCCAAGGGGCATTGTTTTTCAACAGGATATCCATGAGGCTCAAGGGTTTTCCCATGCGGGCGACAGGAATGACCTCGGGGAAGTTGCCGGTCTGCCCGGGGCGATCGGCAAAAGCCTGGATGATCGGATTACAAGGCCAGGCCGAGAGGGCCGCCACACCCGTCAGCGCCGCGATCCTGCGGCGGCAGAGCGTGCCCAGTTCCGGGCATTGGGCCAAGCGAGTCAGCGTCGTCACCTGGCCGATGCCCGGGATGCCGCGCAACGGGTCGTCCTTGACCCGCCAGACCGCCGAAACGCGCGTCAGATATCCATCCTTCTCGGCGATGCGCTTCTCCGGCCAGGCAATGAGCGCTTTCAGGTTTTCCCGGACCTTTTCCGAGACCATCCTCGTGAGCCGGAGAGACTCCTGGACATGAATCCCGCCCCATTGACGGCGCCGGCGGAGCAGATCG
>JAITAJ010000340.1 GCA_031284185.1 Accumulibacter sp.
AACAAAATCGTATTGGCGGAATCCCGGCTCTTCGCGTGTCGCACCCCGCAGGGGTGCGTGGATTGAAACATAATCTACTTTCCAGGAACCCCTCTCATCATGCCTTTCAGAAAAATGGCGGCGAATTCCTTCAGGCCGAACGACGGATCGGCTGAAGCCGCCAACTCGCTGAAGATCAGCCGCCAGGCAAGTCCAAGGAGCAGGGCCGCGCTCAGGAGCAGTCCCGCGAGGGCGAAAACCGCCAGCTTCAGGCAGGCTTTTCCCGTGCCGTCCTCCAAAAGAAGCCCTTTTCTCGTCCGTTTGTCCAGGAGGAAGCGGTAGCTGTTTTCGCCGTCACGCGGGACGGAAAGCGGGAAGGGCGCATCGTTCATGACGCTCTCCAGGGCAAGGAGGATTTCGCGGGCGGGTTTCGAGTCAGGCAAGTATACGAAATGCTCGCGCTGCATGGAATATTTCCCGAAAACGCCTTCGTCATGCCGTTCCCCGCTGGCGTCAGACGCGCCTGATTTTCCGCGACCGGAAGGCCGCCGCGTTTCCGAACACTTCCAGCCCCTTCCGGCTTGAAGCGGCAGAAGGCGATCCGGCGAAAAAATCCTGGCATCCTTCAGGTTAAAATAGCGGCCTCATTTCCCGGATCGCCTCATTCAACAGGAAACCCCGATGGCTCAATATGTGATGTCCATGCTCCGCGTGAGCAAAACCGTTCCGCCCAAGCGCCAGATCATCAAGGATATTTCGCTCTCCTTTTTCCCCGGCGCGAAAATCGGCCTTCTGGGGCTGAACGGCGCGGGGAAATCCACGGTGCTCCGGATCATGGCCGGAGTGGAGACCGAATTCGACGGCGAGGTGCAGTGGCAGCCCGGCATCTCTATCGGCTATTTGCCGCAGGAGCCGCAACTCGACCCCATCAGGACGGTGCGCGAGGAAGTGGAATCGGCCTTGAGCGAAGTCCTCGGCGCGCAGGCGAAGCTGGAAGCCATCTACGCCGCCTACGCCGAGCCGGACGCGGATTTCGACAAACTCGCGGAGGAACAGGCGCGGCTGGAAGCCATCATCGCCACCGCGGGCGCGGACACGGCCAACCAGATGGAGATCGCCGCCGACGCTCTGCGCCTGCCGCCGTGGGAGGCGAAGATCGCCCATCTCTCCGGCGGCGAGAAGCGCCGCGTCGCGCTCGCCCGGCTTCTGCTCTCCAAGCCCGATATGCTGCTTTTGGACGAACCCACCAACCACCTCGACGCCGAATCGGTGGAATGGCTGGAGGCGTTCCTCCAACGCTTTCCGGGGACGGTCGTGGCCGTCACCCATGACCGCTATTTTCTCGACAACGCGGCGGAATGGATTCTGGAACTCGACCGCGGCCACGGCATCCCGTGGAAAGGCAATTATTCCTCATGGCTGGAGCAGAAAGAAGCGCGGCTGGAGCAGGAGCAAAAGCAGGTCGACGCGCATATGAAGGCGATGAAGCAAGAGCTGGAATGGGTGCGCGCCAACCCGAAGGCGCGGCAGGCCAAGTCGCGGGCGCGGCTGGCGCGCTTCGAGGAGATGTCCAGCTTCGAGCACCAGAAGCGCAACGAGACGCAGGAGATTTTCATCCCCGTGGGCGAGCGGCTGGGCGACAAGGTGATCGAATTCAAGGGCGTCACCAAGGCGTTCGGCGACCGGCTGTTGATGGACGGCCTCTCTTTCGCCGTGCCGCCGGGCGCAATCGTCGGCATCATCGGCCCCAACGGCGCGGGCAAGTCGACGCTGTTCCGGATGATTACCGGGCGGGAGAGGCCGGACGCCGGCGAGATCGACATCGGCCCGACGGTGAAGCTTGCCTGCGTCGATCAATCCCGCGACTGCCTCGACGGCAACAAGACGGTGTTCGAGGAACTCGCCGAAGGCCGCGACATCCTCACCATCGGCAAGTTCACGATGCAAAGCCGCGCCTACATCGGCCGCTTCAACTTCAAGGGCGCGGATCAGGGCAAGCAGGTCGGCAAGCTCTCCGGCGGCGAGCGCGGACGGCTGCACCTTGCCAAGACGCTGATGGCGGGCGGCAACGTGCTCCTGCTCGACGAGCCGTCCAACGATCTCGACGTGGAGACGCTGCGCGCCCTGGAAGACGCCCTGCTGGAATTCGCCGGAGCGGCGCTCATCATCTCCCACGACCGCTGGTTCCTCGACCGCGTCGCCACCCACATCCTCGCCGCCGAAGGCGATTCGCAATGGACGTTCTTCGCCGGAAATTACCAGGAATACGAGGACGACAAGAAGAAGCGGCTGGGGGAAGAAGGGGCGAGGCCGAGAAGGATAAGGTATAAGCCGATTGGGCGGTGAGTTTTGCGTACCGCATGGCGACGGACGGCGCGAACGGCCCGCCAACGAGAATATGATTTCTCCACGCCGGATTGCGGCTGCGCCGGAATGGCTTCAAATGCGGACGCAATCCGAAGCAGGAATGTTTTTCTTCATTCTCCGGAGCGCAGCGGCGCGGCGATTTAGAGGACAGAGGACAGAGGACGGAAGACGGAGGACGGGAAATAACCCCGCGTCGTCATTGCGAGGGCCGCAGGCCCGTGGCAATCCATGTGGCCTTGCAGTCCGCCCCGGCGTTTCCGATGAGTGAACCGCCGTATGGATTGCCGCGTTGCTGCGCGCCTCGCAATGACGGAATTGCAGAATGCCATGGCGTAGGGGGCGACGGCAATCGCCCCGCCATCCATGGATCGCCACACCGCTTCGCGCCTCGCAATGACGGAATTGCAGAATGCCGTGGCGTAGGGGGCGATGGCAATCGCCCCGTTTGCGGGCGGATTGCCATCCGCCCCTACGTTCTGTCCTCTGAAACCGTCATTGCGAGCCGAAGGCGAAGCAATTCAGCAAGCCGCATGAATGCCACAAGGCCGCCTGGATTGCCACGTCGCTGCGCGCCTCGCTCTGGTTGTCGTGGATGTGCAGGAAGACCCCTCGGCTGGCGCGGTCGATGGCGACGAAGAGGTAGCGCCGGGAGGTTTCATCGGGCATCCTGGGCAGAGATTTGATGTCGATATGGATGAATCCCGGCGCGTATTCCTTGAAGCCTTTCTTCCGGGCCGTCACGTCCTTCTCTTCCTTCTCCCCGGCGCGGGCGGCGCGCAGGGCGCGAATTTCTGCCCGCGTCTTCGCTCCGGGTACACAGTCCCTTCGTTTGTCGCATCCCCTCCACACAGACGTAGGCCCGCCACTTGCCCTTGTACTTGCAGATTGATCCCATCAGAGTATTTCCGCGTGTGGAATGTGTGTAAATAGAGTAATGAATTGACTGAAAACAAGCAATCAAAGCGTTCAGCCTCCCCACCCAAGGCTCTGATTTTGAACGATTTCCAAGTTTTCGACGAGCTGCGTCGATCAAAGAAATGCCCTGAAACAGGACGTTACCTGCAAACTTGGCATCAAGAACAAGCGATTGCGCATGACCTATGACCCCAATTACCGCAATTCCATCCTCTTCGGCCCTCCCGGAGATCAAAAAACCTCATGGTGCGATTGCTCTGGTTATGTCATGTTCTTGCCGCCTGTCGCCAGCTTCTTGGAGTAGATCAATAAATCGAAGCCCAAAGAGGATTGCCGTCAAAAGCGAGGCCAGAAGGGTTCAATATGAGCCTCGTCAAATTGATTTGCTATACAGGGCGATACCGGTATCGTGGAAGCAGGCTTCACCCTCACCCCCAGCGCCGCTTTGCCCCTGACGCTGGATGTCGGCGTGCAGGGCCACGCGGGCAGACAAGTGGGGGCGGGATCCAGCCCGCCCGGGCACGTGGGCGAGGTCGCCCGAGCAGCCATCGGGTCATCCGGGCCGGGGCCCACGCACCCGGCGTTTCATCCCCAGGCCGGCAGG
>JAITAJ010000394.1 GCA_031284185.1 Accumulibacter sp.
TCGCCCGCCCGCACATGCAGCATGACCGAGGTCGTTTCCGCGCCGTCGCCAACATTGAACTCGATGGACCCGTCGTCACCGTCCCAGATTCCCCATGCAGGATCCGACCAGTCGGTTCCCGTAAACACATCGGAAATCGCCCGGTGAATTTCCTCGACGGCGCCGAGGACGAGCGGCTCGGCGTCGTCATTTGAAATGTCCTCCACATTTTCATAGACGTTTTCAAATTTCACGATGCACACGTCCCAACTCATGCCTCATTCCCCTTGGCGCCAGCCATCCTCGAACAAGGGCCAGCCGGCCCGCCAGTCCTTGTTGACTTCCGCGCCCGGCAGTCCGTGGACGAGGCCGTAGGCCCACCACTTCCAGCGCGTCTCCAGCGCCTGCAAGGCTTGCCGCGCTCCCCGCGCATCGACCTCCTGGAAGCGGATCGCCTGTCCCGGCCGAAGCTGCGCGAGGCGCGGCAGATCGGCGGTGATCACCGTGGCGAGCTTCGGGTAGCCGCCCGCCGTCTGGCAGTCGGCCAGGAGGACGATCGGCTGTCCGTTGCCCGGCACCTGGATCGCGCCCGGCACCGTGCCGTCGGAAACGATGTCGGCCGAGGCCGGCGTCCGATGCGCGAGCGCCGGTCCTTCGAGGCGCATGCCCATGCGGTCGCTTTCCTTGGTTACCTTGTATTCGCCGCCCAAAAGACTGGCGATCGCCTCGGGCTTGAAATGATCGTCCTGCGGCCCGAGCATGACGCGGATCGGGCCCTCGTCGTGCCGCCAGGGATCGGCGGAATACTCGTAGGCTCCCCGATGCGGCAGGGCCGCGCAGGGAATCGAGAGGCCGGGCGCGATGGGTTCGCCGATCTCGGCGCGGCGATAGACCGAGCGGCTGCCGAGTTGCCGGGGCGTGGCGAATCCTCCCGAAACCGCCACGTAGGCGGCGCCGCCGGAGACGAAACCGATGCGCAACTCGTCGCCCGGATCGAGGGAGACGCTTTGCCACGGCTCGACTTCGCTTTCATCGCCGCCGGCGCGCGCCAGCGTCGCCGACAACTCCCCCGCCAGCGCGGCGCGCACGCGCCCCTGGCGGACGATCAGCGCCGGCCCCGCGCCGCGCACCTCGATGCAGGCAAAATCCGCCGCGCATTCCGCCGGATTGCCGGCCAGTGCGTTGGCGCAACGGGCAAGCAGCGGGTCTATACAACCCGAAACGGCGATGCCCATGTGCCGGTAGCCGAAGCGCCCGAGATCCTGGAGGCTGTTGCCCAGTCCGGGATCGCTCACTTCGATCAGGCCGTTCATGATGGATTTCCCCCGAACAGGCTCTCGCGCGCCAGACGGCCGGCCTGGGCGGCGGCTTCCAGTTCCGTGAATTCCTCGCGTCCGACGGCGCGCCAGTTCACCCGGTCGCCCGAGGCGAGCAGCGAGGGCGCCTCGTCGCGGGCCGAGAAGAGCGGAATCGGCGTGCGCCCGAGCAGACGCCAGCCGCCGGGGCTCTCCCACGGATAGATCGCGCACATCGACCCGGCGACCGCCAGCGAACGCGCCGGCACGGCCTTGCGCGGCGATTTGAGGCGCGGCATTTCGAGCGCTTCCGGCAAGCCGCCCATGTAGGGGAAGCCCGGCATGAAGGCGATCATGTACACCTGAAAGCTCGTGCCGAGCAGGAGTTCGATCACCGCCTCGCGCGAGAGTCCCTTGGCCGCTGCCACGTCGCCGAGGTCGGGCGCGAGATCGGCGTCGAAGCAGACCGGCAGATGCCAATGCCGTCCCTCGCGCCGCACCGCGCCGGTCGTGCGGGCCAGGGAAAGCAGGGCTTCGCCCAGGCGCTCGCCGTCGCACGCGCGCGGATCGTAGCAGACGGTCAGCGAGCGGAAGGTCGGCATCAGGTCGACGATGCCGGAAAACGGCGCGGACGGCTCTTCCCGGCGAACCCTTTCCACCGCTTCGAGCAGGCCCAGCACCCGGCCGTGCAGGGCCGGATCGATGCGCGCGCCGAACTCGACGGTCCAGGCCGCGTCGCCGAACGGGAGGAGGCGGGGTTCGTCCATTTTTCAGCCCAGCGAGAGATCGCTGTTGAGAATGTCGGTGATCAGCATGTAGCCCGGCGCATGCGTGATGCAGAACTCGGGCGACATGGACATCACCACGGATTGCGGGGTCACGCCGCAGGCCCAGAACACGGGGATTTCGCCCGGCAGGATGTCGACCGCCTCGCCGAAGTCCGGCTTCATGACGTCGGCGATGCCGATCAGCGACGGGTCGCCCAGATGCACCGGCGCGCCGTGCACCCGCGGCACGCGCGAGGTGATCTGCACGGCGCGGATGGCGTTGGCCGGCGTCATCGGCCGCATCGACACGACCATCGGCCCGTGGAATGGCCCCGCCGGGATCGTCTCGATGTTGGTGCGGTACATGGCCACGTTTTTGCCCTCTTTCACGTGGCGCAGCTCGATGCCAGCGTCGATCAGCGCGTGTTCGAACGAGAACGAGCAACCGAGCAGGAAGCTCACCAGATCGTCGCGCCAGAACTTCTTGATGTCGGTGACTTCCTCGGCCAGCTTGCCGT
>JAITAJ010000400.1 GCA_031284185.1 Accumulibacter sp.
GATCGGACCAGCGCAGACCGCCACGCGCGACGGAAGAACCCCGCAGGTGGATGCCTTCCACGCGCTGGCTATAGACGAAGATTTCAAAGAGCGGCAGCGGCTTGGGCAGGAAGGGAATGCGCTTCGAGGAAATCTTGAGCGAAAGATAGGGTTTCGGCTGGCCCTGGGCGTCCTTCTGCCAGGCGTTGGTACGCACCGTGGCGTGGAAGACGGTGCGGTAGCCGGAAAGGATGCGGTCGTCGTCGAGGTTGCTCACTCGCGCCAGCGCGGCCACCAGTTCGCGGTCGATTTCTTCGGCCTGGGCGTCGGTGGCGTCCGGGGCGAAACGCGCCTGGAAAAAATCGGACAGCAGACGGGCGATCCGCGGGTGGCTGGACAGACAGCGCTCGATATAGACCTGACTGAACGGTAGGCCGGCCTGGCGCAGATAACGTCCACAGGCGCGCAGGATGTTGATGCGCGGCGCGTCGAGTCCGGCCAGCAGGGTCAGGCGGTTGAAACCGTCGTTTTCGGCCTCGTTGTGCAAGAGCCTACCCAGCAACTCGATGAAGGCGCTGCGCGCCGCCTCGTCTTCGAGCGCTCCGGGAGAGGGGAGCTGCACGGCGAAATCGGCGATGTGGAGATCCATGTCGAACAGCTTGAACGGCTGCTCGGAAAGGACGGTCAGCCCGAGATTCTCGAATACCGGCAGAACGGCGGACAGCGGCAGCGGCCGGCCCTTGAGGAACAGTTTGATGTGCTGCTGTAAGCCGTCGTCACCGTAGGGCGCGTTGAGCTTGACTTCGACGCGACCGCTGTTTTCCGCCGCTTCGAGGCATTCGAGATCCGATACCGCCGAACTCGGCGGCACCTGATCCCGATAAGCCAGCGGCAGCGCCAGGGCATAGCGGCGCAACAGCACGTTGCCGCGCTCCTCGCCGGCGTGCTCGATCAGATTGTGCTGCAATTCGTCTTCCCATCCGCGCACGATATGCGCGACCTCGCGTTCGATCGCTTCCGCGTCGAACTTGTAATCCGTCCCGTCCGGGGTACGCGCGATCAGGTGCAGACGCGCCAGCCGCGATTCGTTGACGTCGATGAAGAAATCGACGCTGCCCGCCCGCAGCGTGCTGCTGATCAGCGCCATGATGCGCCGGCGCAGGGTCGTATCGAACCGGTCGCGCGGGATGTAGATCAGCGCCGAGACATAACGGCACCAGCGATCGCCGCGCAGGAAGACCCGCGCCCGCTGATGCTCGTGCAACATCACGATGCCGTAGGCGATGCGTTGCAGGTCGGCGATTTCGATCTCGATCAGCTCGTCGCGCGGATAACATTCGAGGATGTTGCGCAGGGTCTTGTCGTTGTGTCCGCCGGAAGCGAACCCGCAAGCGGCGCGGACGGCGGCGACCTTGCAGCGCACGACCGGAATTTCCGTCGTCGAAATGTGGTAGACGTGCGCCGCGTACAGCCCGACGAAAACGTGCTCGCCGACGATCGCGCCGGTGGCGTCGCGCTCGCGCACCCCGATGTAATCGAGATAACCCGAGCGGTGTACGATCGAACGCGCGTCCGCCTTGGTCAGCGTCAGCGCGGAAGGCAGTTTTTCGAGTTCAGCGATCCGGTTCGGTATGCCGGCGCGGCAATGCCCGAAACGCGGATGATTGGCGCGGCGCAGCAGACCGAGACCGCCGTCCGGCGCGCGTTCCAGCAAGGCGTCGGCGCTCTCCGCCCGGTAGTGCGCGTAACCGAGGAAGACGAAATTCTTGTTGGCCGCCCAGCGCAGAAATTCGACGATTTCCTGACTATCGGCGGAACTCACGTCGCCCAGCCCGCCGACGGCGGCCTCGACGCGCTGGCGCATTTCGGCGAAGTCCTCGACCGCGGCGCGAATGTCGGCCAGCACGTCGGCGACCTCGGTACGCAGGGCGTCGACCGTGTCGTTGCCGCTGATCCGGTCGATTTCCAGGTGAATCCACGATTCGGTGCGCGTACCAGCCGCGCCGCGCTCGGCGCTTCTCTGGAAGGCGCCCGCCGCGTCGCGTTCGACGCCGAATACGGGATGGATGAGACGATGGATCGCCAGACCGCGGTTCTGGATGATCATGGTGACCGAATCGACGAGGAAGGGCATGTCATCGGTAACGATGTCGATGACCGTGTGCGGCGAATGCCAGCCGTAGCGGTCGAAATCAGGCGTGTACAAAGCGACGGTGGCCTGTTCCGCCTGCCGCGACTGGCCGAACTTGGTGTGCTGAATGGCTGCGCCGTGGAGTTCCTCCAGGTTGACGTCGAGGAAATTGTCGACGTCGACGGTGGCGAAATAATGTTCGAGATGGTCGGCAAGCGCGGGGGACAGCTTGTGCTTTTCCGAGATCTCGCGCAGGTTGCGCTGGAGGGTGTTGTTGCTGCCTGAATCGCTCATGATGAATTCCTCCTTGTCCGGGGCAAATACCGGCATGGCAGACCGGAGAACTTCCCAGCGGACGCATTGTTGTGAAAACGGACCTGAACCGAAAGAACCAAAACTATCGTTCGATGAAACAAAGTTATTATTTGTACGTTTTCATGTAATAGCAAACGATGTATATTCAGCAGATCGTTCTGTTTTGGAATAATCATGCGCAGAAAAATTCCGGGAACGGACTTGCTCGTCGCTTTCGAGACGGCGGCAAGGCACCAGAGTTTCACACGGGCGGCGGAGGAGCTGTCACTGACGCAGAGCGCGGTGTGCCGGAAGATATCGGCGCTGGAGGATTATCTCGGCATGCAGCTGTTCAACCGCGTCAAGAAGCGGGTGTCGCTCTCCGGCTCGGGCCAGATATACGCCAGACAGGTGCGCGAGAATCTCAAGCGCATCGAACACGACACGCTGTCGCTGATGGCTCACCGAAGCGCCGGGCGGGTACTCGAACTGGCGGTCATTCCCACCTTCGCCACCCGCTGGCTGATTCCGCGTCTGGTGGATTTCCAGAAATGCTGTCCGGGGATCACGCTCGATCTGACGACGCGCAACGAACCGTTCATGTTCATCGACACGCCGTTCGACGCGGCGATCCATTTCGGCGACCCGACATGGCCCGGCGCCGTCACCGAATACCTCTTCGGAGAAGAAATGGTGCCGGTGTGCAAGCCGGTCCTGCTGGGCGGAAGACCGTCGATCGAGCCTTCGGAGCTAGAGGAAATGCCCTTGCTGCATCAATCCTCGCGCCCCGATGCCTGGCGGGAGTGGTTCGAGATCGCCGGGCTGAACAACGTCAACGCCATGGGGGGATCGCGCTACGAGATTTTTGCGATGCTCGTCGAAGCGGCCAAGGCGGGCCTGGGCGTGGCCTTGATGCCGCGTTTCTTCGTGCTCAGCGAAATCGCTTCGGGAGAACTGGCGGTGCCCTGCCCCTACGTGCTGCACAACCAGCGCAGCTACTATCTGGTATACCCGGAAGACAAGCCGGAGTCGGAGTCCTTGCGGGCTTTCTGCGGCTGGCTGCGCGCGCAGGCGAAGAGCTACCTGGAAACCGAGATGAGCGCTCGGCGGGTGGAAGACGGAGCGCCGAACGCCGCCGCGCGCGACGAATGAGTCTTTCGTGACGCCGCCGCGGCTCCGAGCCTGGCGGCCCATCCGGCCGGATCGTCGCCGGCCGTCGCGCCATCGGGTGAAGCGCTCGGCGTGGCATTTCGATACGATCGTTACCTCGCATCACAGAAAAGGACAGCACGCTCACGGTTTTTTCCCGCATGATCCCGTGGCGGTTCCGAATTTCCGGCAACCGGCCCGTTTTCGCATCACCTCGATCGGAAAGGAAACGCATGAAACCCGAAACCCTTGCCATACGCAGGCGCATCGCGCTGGTGGCCCACGACAACAGGAAGAAGGATTTGCTGGAATGGGCGCGGTACAACCGCGACTTGCTGGCGCGGCACGAGCTGTGCGCCACCGGCACGACCGGAACGCTGCTCGAACTCGCGCTCGGCATCCAGATCGAGAAACTGCGCAGCGGCCCGCTCGGCGGTGATCAGCAGATCGGCGCGAAGATCGCCGAAGGCGAGATCGACTTCATTCTGTTCTTCTGGGACCCGCTGGAACCGCAGCCGCATGACCCCGACGTCAAGGCGCTGCTGCGGCTGGCGGTCGTCTGGAACATTCCGGTGGCGTGCAACCGGGCCACCGCGGATTTCATGATTTCCTCGCCCTTGATGAACGAGCACTATGAACGCATCCTGCCGGATTTCACGCCATACGTGAATCGTTTCCATCATCGGGATGGCTCGCGCCTCGAAAACGCCGGGCAGTACGAACTCGCTCCAGGAAATTGAACCGCCGTGATAGGACTCCGCCACGGCGCCGCCGCGGGAAAGTTTCGATTCCGATGAATTTTCAGGCAGTGACAGGGTTTCGGAGGTCCATTCATGCATCAATCCGCCATGTTTTACGGACGACGCTTTTTCGAGGCGTATTGTTCCGGGAGGGAATCGGAAAATCTCACGATCGTCGAAGTTGGCGCCCAGAATGTGAACGGTTCGCTGAGAGATGTCGCCCCCCCCCCCCCTCCAAAGCGTGTTACATCGGCCTGGACTTCGTGGAAGGAAACGGCGTGGATATCGTCATCAGGGATCCTTACCGGATGCCTTTTCCGGACGTATCGACCGACGTCGTCGTTTCTTCTTCCTGTTTCGAGCATTCCGAGTTCTTCTGGCTCACCTTTCTCGAAGTGATGAGAATTCTCAAGGATGACGGAATATTCTACCTGAATGCGCCCAGCAATGGCGTGTTCCATCGATACCCGGTCGATTGCTGGCGTTTCTACCCGGATTCGGGCCATGCGATGGTGGCCTGGGGGAAATACAACGGCTATGACCCGATTTTGCTGGAATCATTCATTGGGCAGCGGTCGACAGAGGGAATATGGAATGATTTCGTCGCCGTTTTCCTGAAAAACGCTCGCTTTTCGGGAAAATACCCCGGACGCATCATTCATTCGCTGACCGATTTCTGCAACGGTTATTCGAGCGAAAGGCCCGGGATTCTCAATGGCAAGAAAAAGTGGGCCGACGGATGAGCCTCGATCGAGGGCGCGTTCTCTCGGGCCCGTTCGCTCATGACAGGATGACCGCCTTCCATCCGTGAGACCCGTTCAGCGTTTCCCTGGAGACACGCTCCGCGCCTTCCTCACCGCAACATGGTGTTTTCCACGCTTCACTTGCTTTCTGGTTTGCAATATCTTTACGGCTCTTCCCGTTCCGGGATTCTTCGGGGCGCGGGATTCTTCACAACCACGAGGAAACAGCATGGAAAAGAGTTTACGCGACGCCGCGCTGGAATATCACCGCCTTCCCAAACCCGGCAAGATTTCCGTCAGACCGACGAAGACCCTCACCAATCAGCGCGATCTGGCGCTGGCCTATTCCCCCGGCGTCGCCGCCGCCTGCGACGCCATCGTCGAAAATCCGGACAGCGCCGCCGACTATACGTCCCGCGCCAATCTGGTCGGCGTCATCACCAACGGCACCGCCGTGCTCGGCCTGGGCAACATCGGGCCGCTCGCCGCCAAGCCCGTGATGGAAGGCAAGGCTTGTCTCTTCAAGAAATTCGCCGACATCGACGTTTTCGACATCGAGCTTTCCGAAAACGACCCGGACAAACTGATCGACATCATCGCCGCCATGGAGCCGACCCTGGGCGGCGTCAACCTGGAAGACATCAAGGCGCCCGAATGCTTCTACATCGAGCGAAAGCTGAAGGAGCGCATGAGCATCCCCGTCTTCCACGACGACCAGCACGGCACGGCCATCATTTCCGCCGCCGCCCTGCTGAACGGCCTCAAGGTCGTCGGAAAAAGGATCGAGGCGGTGAAGGTGGTCTGTTCCGGCGCCGGCGCGGCGGCCATCTCCTGCCTCAATCTCTGGCGCGACCTGGGCGTGAGGAAGGAAAACATCACCGTCTGCGATTCCAGGGGGGTGATCTGGATCGGACGCGAGGAAAACCTGCCGTCTTCCAAGGCGCAATACGCGCAAAAGACCGATGCCCGCACCCTGGGCGACGCCATCGAGGGCGCGGACGTGTTCCTGGGGCTTTCCACCGCCGGCGTGCTGAAACCGGAAATGGTCGCCGTCATGGCCGAAAATCCCCTGGTGTTCGCGCTGGCCAATCCGACGCCGGAAATCCTCCCCGAGCTGGCGCGGGAAGCGCGCCCGGACGCCATCATCGCCACGGGGCGCTCCGATTACCCGAACCAGGTCAATAACGTATTGTGTTTCCCCTTCATTTTCCGCGGCGCGCTGGACGTGGGCGCGACCCGCATCACCGAGGCCATGAAGCTCGCCTGCGTCCATGCCATTGCCGATCTGGCGCAAGTCGAGGTGGCCGATCAAGTCGCCATGGCCTATGCCGGGCGTCATCTGGAATTCGGGCGGGAATACCTGATTCCCAAACCCTTCGACCCGCGCCTGATCGTCAGGATCGCGCCCGCCGTGGCCAAGGCGGCGATGGATTCCGGCGTCGCGACCCGTCCCATCGACGATTGGGCCGCCTACCGGCAGCAGTTGACCGAATTCATCTATCAGACCGGCGCGGGAATGCGCGCCATTTTCCACGCCGCCCGGCAAATGCCCAACCGTCGCGTCATCTACGCGGAAGGCGAGGACGAGCGGGTGCTGCGCGCCGCGCAGGCCGTGCTGGAAGAAAAACTGGCGCGGCCCATCCTGATCGGTTCTCCCCGGCTCATTTCCCGCCGCTTGCAGGACATCGGCCTGAAAATGCGGCCCGGCCTGGACTTTGAAATCGCCGATCCCGATGACGACACGTGTTTCGAGGAATGCTGGAGGACCTACCACCAGTTGATGAAACGCCGTGGCGTCACATTGGAAATCGCGCAAAAGAGGGTGCGCTGCGACAACACCGTTTTCGGCGCGCTGCTCCTCAGACTGGGTCATGCCGACGGCTTGATCTGCGGCGCGACGGGCAGTTTCGGCGATCATCTGCGCCACGTGGAGGACATCATCGGCAAGGCGCCCGGCCACAAGACCCTGGCCGCCGTGAATCACCTGCTCCTGCCGGGACGCGCGCTGTTCATCTCGGATACCTATGTCAATGAAAATCCAGACGCGGAAACGCTGGCCGAAATCACCCTGATGGCCGCTCGAACCGTGCGCCGTTTCGGCCTCACGCCCAAGGTGGCGCTGTTGTCCCACTCCAATTTCGGCTCCTCGCCTTCCGCCTCCGCCCTGAAGATGCGCGAAGCCTTGAAGCGGGTGCGGGCGCTGGCGCCCGATCTGGAAATCGATGGTGAAATGCATGGCGATAGCGCCCTGCTCGAAAATATCCGTCAGATTTCCGATCCGGATTCTCCCCTGAAGGGCGAAGCCAACGTGCTCATCATGCCCAATCTCGATGTCGCCAACATTTCGCACGACCTCATCAAGATGGTCGGCAGCGAAGGCGTGACCATCGGCCCCATCCTGATGGGCGCGGCCAAGCCGGTGCACGTGCTCACCTCTTCGACTTCCGTGCGGCGGCTTCTGAACCTGACGGCGCTGGTCGTCACGGAAGACGTCGGGAATTGACCGGATCATGGCGCCGCGCCGGGTTTCGTTTCCGGCGCGGCTGTCCTCTGTCTTCTGAAGAACGCTGTCCTCTGATCACGGCAGCAGAAAATCCCGCCCGATCCCGTCGCCAAGCGCGTAGATGCGATCCATGAAATCGGTCAGGTATTCGTGCAGACCGCGCTTGAGGACGTCGTCGATGCGGGCGTAGTGGATCTGAGCGTGCAACATGCCGGCGAGACGCTCGGTTTCGGCGGACTGGCTGTTTCCGATCGCTTCGAGGACGCGCACCATGCGGCGCATGCAGGCGTGCAGCGAGCGCGGCATGTCACGGTTCAGGATCAAGAGTTCGGCGACTCGCGCCGGGGTGATGACGTCACGATAGACCTTGCGATACCCCTCGAAGGCGGAGAGCGAACGCAACAGGGCGCCCCACTGGTAGAAGTCGCTGGCGTCCTCGTCGGTGCTGCCGTCGAGCACGTGATATTTCACGTCGAGGATGCGCGCGGTGTTATCGGCGCGCTCGATGTAGCCGCCGAGACGGATGAAGTGATACGCCTCGTCCTGCAACATGGTGCCGAAGGTAACTCCGCGGATCAACGCGACGCGCAACTTGACCCATTCGAGAAACTGGCCGATGCCGGTGATCATGATCTGCTCGAAACGCTGGTCGCGCATCTCGATCCAGCTCACGTTGCAGGACTCCCAGGTTTCCGAGGTCAGCGTGCCGCGCACGGCGTGGGCGTTTTCACGCGCGACGCGCAAGCAGTTGTAAATCGAAGAGAGGTTGTTCGGATCCATGACCATGAAGTGGAGGACGTTCTTCGCGGTGACTTCGCCGTAGGACTCCGTGAATCGTTCTTCCACGCTGTTGAGCGTGAGAACGGCGCCCCAGTTCTGGTTCTCCATCCCCGCGGACTTGGGCACCAGCGACATTTGATGGGTGACGTCGAGCAGGCGGGCGAGATTTTCGGCGCGCTCGATATAGCGCGACATCCAGTAGAGATGGTCGGCGGTACGGCTCAGCATGATTGGCCTCCCGGCATGATGCCTCTTTAGTTTTCCAGTATCCAGGTGTCCTTGGTGCCGCCGCCCTGCGACGAATTCACCACCAGCGATCCCTGGCGCAGGGCCACGCGCGTCAGGCCGCCGGGAACCATGTCGATGTGCCTGCCGGAGAGCACGAACGGGCGCAGATCGACGTGGCGCGGCGCCACGCCCGATTCGACGAAGGTGGGACAGTTGGACAGCGCCAGCGTCGGCTGGGCGATGTATTTTTCCGGCGCGGCGACGATGCGCCGGCGGAAGGCGTCGATTTCTTCCTTCGTCGAGGCCGGGCCGACGAGCATACCGTAGCCGCCGGCGCCGTGGACTTCCTTGACGACCAGTTCGGGCAGGTGATCCAGCGCGTAGGCGAGATCGTCGGGCCTTCGCAAGAGGTAGGTCGATACGTTGTCGAGAATCGGTTCTTCGCCGAGGTAGAAGCGGATCATCTCCGGCACGTAGGGGTAGATCGACTTGTCGTCGGCGACGCCGGTGCCGATGGCGTTGGCCAGGGTCACCCGTCCGGCGCGGTAGGCGGCGAGCAGGCCGGGAACGCCGAGCATCGAGTCCTTGCGGAAGACCTGCGGATCGAGGAAGTCGTCGTCGATGCGGCGATAGATCACGTCGACGCGCTGCGGGCCTTGCGTCGTGCGCATGTACACGGTGTCGTCCCTGACGAACAGGTCGCGTCCTTCGACGAGTTCGACGCCCATTTGCTGCGCCAGGAAAGTGTGCTCGAAATAGGCGCTGTTATAGGCGCCCGGCGTGAGCACGACCACGGTCGGATCCTCGACGCCGCGCGGCGCGACGGTACGCAGATTTTCCAGCAGCATGTCCGGGTAATGTTCCACCGGGGCGATCTCGTGGCGTGAAAAAAGTTCGGGGAAGAGCCGCATCATCATCTTGCGGTTTTCGATCATGTAGGACACGCCGGACGGAACGCGCAGATTGTCCTCCAGCACGTAGAATTCTCCCGCGCCGGCGCGGACCAGGTCGACGCCGGCAATGTGCGCGTAGATGTCCGCCGCGACGTCCACCCCCTTCATTTCGGGGCGGAACTGGGCGTTGTCGATGACCTGCTCGCGCGGGATGCGCCCGGCTTCGATGATCTCCTGATCGTGATAGATGTCGCGCAGAAAGGCGTTGAGCGCCTTGACCCGCTGGCGCAATCCCTCATGGAGCATCCGCCATTCGCCGGCGGGAATGATGCGCGGGATGATGTCGAAGGGAATCAGGCGTTCCTTGCCGGCTTCCTCGCCGTATACGGCGAAGGTGATCCCCTCGTGGTGGAACGCGATGTCGG
Organism: Accumulibacter sp.; assembly: GCA_031284185.1. Classification (GTDB taxonomy): domain Bacteria; phylum Pseudomonadota; class Gammaproteobacteria; order Burkholderiales; family Rhodocyclaceae; genus Propionivibrio. The sequence goes on from JAITAJ010000400.1 coordinate 9,866, forward strand.
CCTCGACCCGCTTGCGCGCGATGCGTTCCTCCGGCGTGGCGGCCAGCCAGTCGGCATAGGCCCGGTAGTGCGGCCTGGCCTCGCCGGACGCCTCATTCATTTCGTTGAAAAACGTCGGTTTCATCGTAGCGTTCACTCTGGTTCAACCCCCCGCCCGTCAGGACGTTTTGCGCCGCTTCGTTTATTGCTTCTCGATCGTTACCGCAGCCTGACTCCAGTGAGAGGGTAGCAGAAAGTGTGCCAGTGGGAGGCACCCGGAATCCGGCGATCCACCCCTCCGCCGACGCACCATTCCAGAGCCTGGCGCACCAACCGGGTGCGCTGGAAAGGCGGCGGGGAAAACGGGCCGGCGCCGATGAAGGAGGAGGGGCGGCGCGTCATGCCGCCGCCGGTTCTTCATCGGGCGTGACGGTGACGGCAACCTCCGGCGCGTGGGTATCGCCGCCGAGGATCACGCCGCGCAAGGGGGAAACGTCGCCGAAATCGCGGCCCCAGGCCAGCGTGATGTGCTGGGTGTCGGGCAAGAGATTGTTGGTGGGGTCGAAATCGATCCAGCCGGCCGCCTCGTCCTCGCCCGGACAGAACACCGATACCCAGGCGTGCGAGGCGTCCACGCCGATCATGCGCGGTTTGCCGGGCGGCGGACGGGTCAGGAGATAACCGCTGACGTAACGCGCCGACAGCCCGATCGAACGCAGACAGGACAGCATCAGATGCGCGAAATCCTGGCAGACGCCGCGCTTTTCTTCGAGCACCTGGAGCACCGGAGTGGCTACGCTCGTGGCCTTCGGATCGAAGCGAAATTCTCTGAATATCCGCGCCATCAGGGCCTGAGCGCCTTCGAGCAAGGAGCATCCGGGCGGAAAGCAAGGCTTTGCGTAGCGCGCGAATTCGCGCTTGAGGCAAACGTAGGGCGATTCAAAGAGATAGCGGCAGGCGTCCAGACGGACCGGACGAGCGCCGTAGTCGAGCATGTCGCGCACGCGCTCCCAGGCGGGCGATCCGGCAAGCGGGCGCTCCGCCGGAAGCGGGCGCGGACGAAGCTCGACACGGCTTTCCGCGCGTACCATCAGGGTATCGTGCGGCGATTCCAGGGCGAACTGGCGTACCGGATTACCAAAGCAGTCATTCCGTGATTCATCCAGTCCGGGAATGGGGCCGGGATCGAGTTCGATGTGGTGTTCGAGGCAAGTCTGCCAGGGGCAGTCGCGCGGGGTCAGGTGCAGGAGTTGCCGCGAAATGGAAACTTGGCTCGCGTAGCGATAACGGGTCTCGTGGATGATGTGATAACGGGCATCGGGAAGCATGATCGTTTCAGGCGGCCAATGTCTGCCGGCGGACGTCGCCGACGTGAGTGAAATAGCGCATGGCCAGCCGGTCGGACAGGCTGGCGCTCGTTTCGGCAAGCTCGTCGAGCAGAGCGGCGAGTTCGAGGCAGTCGCCGCCGGTGGCAAAATCGTGGTTCCGCTCGAATGTCCGCAGCCGTGTCAGGGCGGCGCGCAAGCCGTCGTCGGCGTCGCCGGGAATGCCTTCCAGTCCGCGCTCCAGGCGGGCGACATAGCGGATCAGGTTGTACACCTGAAAAATGACCGCGTGCGGATTGGCCTCGTCGAAGACGATCAGGTCGATGGTCGGCGGCAATTCCGGCTGCGCCATGTAGCGCGAGCGGTAAGTGATGATGCTGTCGGCCAGTTCGAGCAGCCATTCGAGGCAGCCGGGATGCCGCGCCGATTCGAGGCGCAGGAACTGGCCGATGGCCTTCGAGAGGAAGACGAGGCGTTCGACGCGGCGGCCAATGATCAGAAAACGCCAGCCGTCGTCGCGCGTCATGTCGTCCATGGCGAAGCCGGCCAGCGCCGAGGCGGCGAGCAGCATCTGGTCGATGAACGCGAGCGCCTCGCCGAGCGCCGGTCTGGCCTTGGCGTAGGTTTGCAACTGCCGCTGCAAGCGGTTGAGCGCGTGCCAGTTGTCCAGCGAGAAGCGCTCGCGCACCTGGGCGCCGGCCCAGAGCAGACGCCGGATGCCGCCTTGCAGTCCGTCGCTCTGTTCCATCTCGCACATGGCGGCGAGTAGCTGGTTCTGAATTTCGCGCCGGGTTGGCTTTCTGGCGGTGAGTGTCGGCAACAGTTTGAGCGCCCGTCCGGTTTCGCAGGCGGACAGCAGGGCCAGCTCATCCTCGGCGTCCGCGTCGACCAGGCGCGTCAGGACGACGCGCAGCAGCCGGGCCATGTCCTCGCAGCGTTCGGCGTAGCGCCCGAACCAGAACAGGTTTTCGACGACCCGCGAGGAAAGATTGCTGCCGCCGTGGACGAAGTCGGCCTTGCCGATCGTCGGCTTGATCAGGCTGAAGGCGCTGACCGGCTCGCCGCTGAGCACCCAGGCATCCTTGCTCGAACCGCCGCGCTGCATGGAAATGAAGCGAACGTCGGTGGCCGAGCTGACGCGGGTGAGACCGCCGGGCATGACCCGATAGCCATGCGGCGTGGCGGCCACATAGACACGCAGCACGACGCCGCGCGGCAACAGCCGGCGCTCGTGCGGCGCGCTCCAGGACGGCGACTGCGAAAAGCGCACGAGTTCCTGGGCGACGTAGGCGTGAGGGTGGGCGCGCAGGCGTCCGATCATCTCCTCGCGCGCTGCGCCTTCGAGTTCGCTGCCGAAGACCGGTTCCAGGCGCTGCGAGGGAAAGGCGCCCTTGATGACCAGCCGGTCGAGGTGCCCGGCGACGAAATCGAGCGCCGCCTTCTCGCCGCACCACCAGGTGCCGACCGACGGCATGGAGAGCGTCTCGCCCAGCAGCTTCTCGCAGACGCCGGGCAGGAAGCCGGGCAGCGCGGCGGACTGGAGCAGGCCGCTGCCCAGGGCGTTGGCCACCAGCACGGTTCCGGCGCGCACGGCCTGCAACAGGCCGGGAATGCCGAGCGCGGAGTCGCCGCGCAACTCCAGCGGGTCGCAGAAATCATCGTCGAGGCGCCGCAGAATGGCGTGTACGCGCTTCAGGCCGGTCAGCGTTTTCAGATAGACCCGGTTGTCGCGCACCGTCAGATCCTGGCCTTCGACCAGCGGATAGCCGAGGTAGCGCGCGAGGTAGGCATGTTCGAAGTAGGTTTCGTTGTACGGTCCGGGCGTGAGCAGGACGATTTGCGGATTGGCCGCGTCATCGTCTTTTGGCGCCCAGTGCGCCAGGCTTTCCTGCAAGGCCGCGAAAAACGGGGCCAGGCGGAGCACGCCGAGTTCCCGGAATCTTTCCGGGAACAGGCGCGAGACGATGCTCCGGTTTTCCAGCGCATAACCGGCTCCCGAAGGCGATTGTGTGCGGTCGGCGATGACCCACCAGCGGCCGTCGGGCGAACGGGCGAGGTCCGCGGCGTAAAGATGCAGCCAGACGTCGTCTGGCGGGCGGATGCCCTGACACGGCCAGAGAAAGCCGTTGTGGCCGTAAACCAGCGCCGGCGGGATGCTGCCGTCGCAGAGCAGGCGCTGTTCGCCGTAGAGGTCGCCGAGCAGGGCGTTGAACAGGCGCGCGCGCTGAGTCACGGCGCCGGAGATGTCCTTCCACTCGTCCCGCGACAGGATCATTGGCAGGGGATCGAGTTCCCACGGACGGTCGGCGCCCTTGGGGTCGGCGTAGACGTTGTAGGTGACGCCGTTTTCCAGGATGCGCCGCCGCACGTAATCGAGCTGATGGCGCATCTCTTTCGGAGCGGCATTGTCCAGATGATCGAAAAACACCCGCCACGACGGGCGCAGCCGGCCCGCGTCGTCGAGCATCTCGTCGAAACGATCGGTCTGGCGGGGATAGTTCGTGAGCAGGGTGCGCGGCATGAGGGCGACCGATCAGGCAGTCATCCGAAAAACCGCGCTGACCACGGTGGACGCGGCGAAAGGCATGTTTTTTGATCCGATTCCGAAACCCCCGGTTGAAACCGTCCTCGACGCGGGAACGCGGAGAAAGCCGCGCGATGCCAGCCGAAGTCCCGGTTTCCCGCCGTGACGCATCCGCCACGGCGAAGACGGCTCATTTCAGCAAAGCCGCAAGTCTAGCGTAAACGGGAAGTCGGCGTTGGGCGATTCTTCATGCGGCGCCATGAATCCCGGCGTATGGCCGAGCGCGGAAAAGCGTGCCAGGCGGCGGCCTTCGGCCTCGTAGGCATTGATCGGATACTGCTCGAAATTGCGCCCGCCCGGATGCGCGACGTGGTACCGGCAACCGCCCAGCGAGCGTTGCATCCAGGTATCGACGAGATCGAAGACGAGCGGCGCCTGCACGCCGATCGTCGGGTGCAGACAGGACGGCGGCTGCCAGGCGCGGTAACGCACGCCGGCGACGAACTCGCCGACCTTGCCGGTGTTGCGCAGCGGCAGCGGGCGGCCATTGCAGCTCAGCGCGTAGCGGTCGCCGGCCATGCCGGTGGCCTTGACCTGCAAGCGCTCGACCGAGGAATCGACGTAACGCACGGCGCCGCCGATGCCCCCTTCCTCGCCCATGACGTGCCAGGGTTCCAGCGCGTGACGCAGCTCGATCTCGATGCCTTGCGCGGCGAAGCGGCCATACAGCGGGAAGCGGAACTCGAAATGCGGCGCGAACCAGGCGGGATCGAAGGGATAGCCGGCCTTGGCAAGCTCGCTGAGGACGTCGGCGAAATCCTGCCGCACGAAGTGCGGCAACATGAAACGGTCATGCAATTCGGTACCCCAGCGCGTGAGGCGCGCAGGCGCGTAGGGCGCCGTCCAGAAGCGCGCGATCAGGGCGCGCAGCAGGAGCTGCTGAGTGAGCGACATGCGCGCGTGCGGCGGCATCTCGAAGGCGCGCATCTCCAGGAGTCCCAGGCGCCCGGAAACGCTGTCGGGAGAATAGAGCTTGTCGATGCAGAACTCGGCGCGGTGGGTGTTGCCGGTGGCGTCGACGAGCAGGTTGCGCAACGCGCGGTCGACGAGCCACGGCGGAATTTCCTCGCCGGCGGCGGGGAGCTGCCTGAAGGCGATCTCCAGTTCATAAACCGAATCGTCGCGCGCCTCGTCGACGCGCGGCGCCTGGCTGGTCGGCCCGATGAACAGGCCGGAAAAGAGGTAGGAGAGCGACGGATGGTTGTGCCAGTAGGCGATCAGGCTGCGCAAGAGGTCCGGTCGGCGCAGGAACGGCGAATCGAGCGGGCTGTCCGCGCCGAGCACGAAGTGATTGCCGCCGCCGGTGCCGACGTGGCGCCCGTCGAGCATGAACTTCTCGGTACCGAGGCGCGAGAGACGCGCGGCTTCGTACAGGTGGGTAGTGCGCAGGACGAGCTCGTCCCAGTCGGCGCAAGGCTGGATGTTGACCTCGATGACGCCCGGATCGGGCGTGACGCTGAATTTGACCAGGCGCGGATCACGCGGAGGTTCGTAACCTTCCAGGATGAGCGGCGTCTTCATTTCCCTGGCGGCGGATTCGACGGCGGCGGTAAGTTCCGCATAGTCGTCGAGGCTTTGCGTCGGCGGCATGAAAATGTACAGCACGCCGCCACGCGCCTGCGCCGACATCGCCGTGCGCGTGATCCACGCGGCGGATTCCCCGCTTTGCGGCCAACGCTCGAAGCACGCGCCGGACGGCGAACCCGGCCCGTCGGGCATCGCCAGCGCGCGCTCATCGAGCTTGCGCCTGATGTCCGAGTAGGCGCGCAAGGGCGGGACGCGCCGCGTCGGATCCGGAGGATTGACGTAGGGATAATCCGTCCTGGCGACCCACGGCTGCGAGTCGAGCGGCAAGCGGTAGCCGATCGGCGAGTCGCCGGGAATCAGATAGCAGCGATCGCCGCGCAGGAACCACGGACTGCTCTGCCAGCGGCCATCGATGGAGCCGCGCTCGACCGGCAGCACGTGACCAGCGACGGCGCCCAGCCCTTGCGTGAACACGCGCGCAAGCCGCTCGCGTTCGAGCGGATCGTCCAGGCGCGAGTCGATGGGGTCGACGTTGATCGGCAGGCGCCGCTCGCGCCATGAGTAATAGAACGCATCTTCGTAGGCCGGAAAGATGTATTGAGCGTCGATGTCGAGACGCGCGGCCACGCGGCGCAGAAAACGCTCGGCGAGTTTTTCGTCGGCGCCGTAGTCGCGCGTCTCATCGGCAAAGAGCGCCGGGTCCGACCAGAGCGGCTCGCCGTCCTTGCGCCAGAAGCAGTTCAGCGACCAGCGCGGGAGCGGTTCGCCGGGATACCACTTGCCCTGACCGAAATGCGCGAGGCCCCGCGGCGCGTATTTTTCGCGCAGCCGGTGAAACAGCGCGGAGGCGCGGAGGCGCTTGGTCGGTCCGAGCGCCTCGGTGTTCCATTCGGCGCCGTCGGGATCGTCGATCGAGATGAAAGTGGGTTCGCCACCCATGGTCAGACGCGCGTCGCCGGCGGCCAGGTCCGCGTCGACGCGCCGGCCGAGCGCCTCGACGGCGGCCCATTGTTCCTCGGTATAGGGCTTGGTGACGCGCGGCGCTTCCCACACGCGCTCGACCTTCATGACGTGCGAAAACTCGCATTCGCACGCTTCGGAAAAGCCGGTGACCGGCGCGGCCGAGGACGGCTCCGGCGAACAGGCAATCGGAATGTGGCCTTCGCCGGCGAGCAGGCCCGACGTCGGATCGAGGCCGACCCAGCCGGCGCCCGGCAGGTAGACCTCGCACCAGGCGTGCAGATCGGTGAAGTCGGCCGTTGCGCCGGACGGCCCGTCGAGCGATTTTGTGTCCGGCACGAGCTGGACCAGATAACCCGAAACGAAGCGCGCGGCGAGTCCCAGATGGCGCAATACCTGAACCAGCAACCAGGCCGAATCGCGGCACGAACCGGAAGCCTTGGCCAGCGTTTCGCCGGGCGATTGAACGCCGGGTTCGAGACGAATGACGTAGCCGACTGCGCGCCGCACGCGCTGATTGAGCGCGACCAGGAAATCGACCGTCGGCGTCATCGCGCGTGAAATGTCGTCGACGAAGGCCCTGAATGGCGGCGTGGCCGGTAATTTCTCCAGAAAGGGCGAGAGTTCGTGATGCAGACCCGGATCATAGCCAAAGGGAAATTTTTCGGCGCAAGGTTCGAGGAAGAAATCGAAGGGATTGATCACCGGCATTTCGGCGACGAGGTCGACCTCGACCGTGAATTCGCGTGTTTTCTCCGGAAAAACCACGCGGGCGAGGTAGTTGGACTGGGGATCCTGCTGCCAGTTGATGAAATGCCTGGCGGGGGTGATCTTCAGCGAATAGGAGAGGATCGGCGTGCGCGAATGCGGCGCCGGCCGCAGGCGGACGATTTGCGGCGAGAGGGCGACGAGCCGGTCGTAGCGGTAGCGCGTGACGTGATTGAGGGCGACGTGGATCGACACGAAGGAACTCCGGGAAAAATGATTTCGATGAGACTAGCAAAAGGCAAGCCATGTTCAGAAGAGAGAGGACAGAGGACAGAGGACAGAGGACAGATGAGTTTGCGGCGCTTCGCGCCGAAGTGGGGATGAAAAACCGGGCGCTCGGGTTTTCCGTTTTGTGAGGGAGTGTCGTTCCCGTCGGCGGCGCCGCAAATCAATGGCCCTTGCTTCACTCCGCATGGGTGAATTCTTCCTCTTCCGGCCTACGGCCACCCTCGCCCCCACCCCCCCTGTAAATGGCTTTGGTGCTGATCAAGAATCGTCGTTTTGCGAATTCCGGCCCCCAACCCCACGCTTTCTCCAGGTAGTCGAGCAATACTCTGTGCTGCGTGATCGGCAACAGGGTGTGGTCGAGCCAATCGACATAGTAGATGTAATGGGCGCGATCAAGCACGAAGTTGATCAACTGACGCTTCCAGAATTTCTGCCCATCCTCCGTCTGAACCTTGTCGCTCAGGATGCACCCGAAATGCTGTAACAACAGCAGAAAGAGACTCTCTGGAAAACCGGACGGGAATTTCTGATTCTCGTTGATCCACAGCGCCGCCTGGGTCGCCGAATGGATCAGGGTGTATTGATCCGTCTGATGCTGAACGAATACACTCAAATCGTTGTCCCGCTCCGCCCAGATGTAGCCCTTGTTCTCCGCGAACCGTTGCTTCAGGATCGGCAGCCCCGCTACCCTCCCGATCACCCGGTAGGCGCATCTTCGTAAACCCATCAGTTTTTCCCCACGATCCCTCGGCCCGAAATTCGTGGCGATCGCCTCGGGCATTGCGCTCAACCTAGCGGGCCTTGCCGTTGGTCGAACCAGAATCGTCATGATGTTTTCCTACGGGAATGCCAAAGGGATGGTACTGTGTCCGTATGGGCCGGGAATCGTTTTCCCGCCCTGCCAGAAGATCGATGACCGACACCTCGGCGACAAGGTGTACGGCCCGTTGTTCATGGCGGATCACGACGGTCAGGCACCGAAATGGTGCGGGCGCGCCGACACGCGCACCAACAGGCCGAACGACCGCCGCGGGTACATTCAACGCTCCTTGACCTGCGCCCAGAGCACGTCGCCGAGTCCTTCCGTCTGGTTGAGCACGCGACCGACGATGAACAGCAAATCGGACAGGCGATTGAGGTATTTTCGGACGAATTCGGAAACCGCTTCGCTGGCGCCCAGATGCACGACCCGGCGTTCGACGCGCCGGCACACCGTGCGCGCGAAATGCGCCAGCGCGGCGGGACGGGTGCCGCCGGGCAGGATGAAATTCTTGAGCGGAGTGAGTTCATCGCTGAACCGGGCGACCAGTTCCTCCAGGCGGGCGACGTGCGCCTCACCGATGATCGCGGAACCGGGAATGCATACTTCGCCGCCGAGATCGAAGAGATCGTTCTGGATGCGCAACAGGGCGACGCGAACGTTTTCCGGCAAGGTTTCGGCGAGCAGGACGCCGATGGTGGAATTGAGTTCGTCGATTTCACCGATGCAGTCGATACGCAGACAGTCCTTGCCGACGCGGCTTCCATCACCGAGACCCGTGGTGCCGGCGTCGCCGGTTCGGGTGACGATCTTGCTGAGACGATTACCCATGATGATTCACCTGAAAAAAATGATTGGGACGGCGATGCCACGCCGGACGGCGCCTCTCTCCGAAAACGGCGTGATTCATCGGAGAAGAACGCGCTGCCGGACATGCTATCCTATCCGGCGGGGCTTATTCCATTTTCCCGGATTATTTGGTGACGGCGCCGGCTTCGCCATGTGTAGACATGCGGCTGGTCCGCGTTTCACCGGCGAAAAATGAACGGGAGGATTCCTCCCGATTTGCCAATCGTTCGGGTTCTTACATGCCATGATGATCGACGCCTGTGTCGCCCAGCATCAGGGGGATCGCAAGGAACAGCAGGACCGTGTCGCGCTGCTGCCGCATCCGAAAGGCGGCGGGATGGCGCTGGCCGTGCTGGCCGACGGCATGGGCGGACATACCGGAGGCGCCCTGGCCGCTCAGCAGGTACTGCATACGGCGGCGGCGAACTTCGAGCAATTTCCGGTGAGCGGCGAATTGGCCGGAGAATGGCTCGAACAGAGCATCCATGAAGCGCACACGCTGATCAGGGCGTCGCGCTTCATCAACGAAAAGGACCCGCACAGCACGGTAGTCATGCTCTTGTTGCAACCGAAGAAAGCCAGTTGGGCGCATTGCGGGGACAGCCGCCTGTACCATTTTCGCGGCGAGCGCCTGCTGTTTCGCACCAAGGACCATTCCTATGTCGAGGATCTGGTAGCCCAGGGCAAGCTCCGCCCCGATCAGGCGCAAGCGCATCCCTACCATCATATTTTGCTGTCCACGCTTGGCAGCAACGAGTCGCCGCAAGTCGACGTCGGGGAAACCAGCGACCTGCGGGCAGGCGACACCTTCGTGCTCTGTTCCGACGGGCTGTGGGGCTATTTCAGTGATGCCGAGCTGGGCGCCGCCGTCGCCGCCCGTTCCGCCCGTCAGGCATCCGATCTGTTGATCGGCCAGGCGCGGACACACGCCCGCGGCAGTGGCGACAACGCCTCGCTGGTCGTCATCAAGCTAGTCCAGGGGACAGGGGACAGAGGATAGGGGACAGAAGACAGAGGACAGGGAACAGAAGACAGAAGACAGAAGACAGAGAAACCGAGCGCTCGATTTTCCGTCCTCACTTGGCGCGAAGCGCTCAAACTCATCTGTCTTCTGCCCTTCTTCGTGGCGGCGTCGGGCACCTTTACAGCGAAAGCAGCGGTGTTCGTCGGCGATGCGCGGCATCAACAGGCGGATGGCGCCGGGGATCGACAGTCCCATTGCCCGCGGACTCCAGGCCGCCTTAGTTCAGAGGACAGAGAAACCGAGCGCTCGGTTTTCCGTCTTCACTTGGCGCGAACGCCCGGAAAACGGAACGGACGGACTTCCTTACAGATAATGCTGCGCGATCCAGGCTTGGCCGAGCGCGATGCCGCCGTCGTTGGGGGGAATGCGCCGGGCTTCGAGCAGACGCAGCCCGGCGGCGGCCAGGCCGGCGCGCAACGCGCGTCCGAGCACCTGATTTTGCAGACACCCGCCACTGGCGGCCACCGTGGCCTTCGGCGGCGCGATGGCGACCAGCCAGTCGGTCAGCGCGGCGGATAGGGTGGCATGGAACAGCGCGGCTCCGGCGCCGGGATCGCGTTCGTCGGCCAGAACCGCGAGCAAGGGATCCAGGTCGAGACGACCACCGTCGATCGACCAGCCGCCAGCCAGCGGTCGAACCTTGCCCTGGCGCTCGGCCATGCCTTCGAGCAGCAGCCCGGCCTGACCCCGGAAGCGCGTCACGGAACAAATGCCCAACAGCCCGGCGACGGCATCGAACAGGCGTCCCATGCTGGATGTCTCCTCGGTGTCTTCGCCGGCGATCAGCCGTTCCGCGAGCGAACCGGCGTCGGGCTGGCCGGCAAAGCGCCTTTCGATTTCATCGCCCCGCCCCAGCGCGCACAGAATGGCGGCGGCAAAACGCCACGGCTGCCCCGATTCATGGTCGCCGAAGGCCAGACGGAGCGGCTTGAGATGCCCCAGACGCGCATAGGCCGCGCCATCGACGCGCAGCAGCTCGCCGCCCCAGGGCTTGCCGTCATCGCCCAGACCGCAGCCGTCCAGCGAGAGCGCGTAAACCGGCTCGTCACGATGATGCTCGGCCAACACGGCGGCAACGTGCGCGTGGTGATGTTGCACGCCCAGCAGCGGCAATTTGCGCCGGGCGGCGAATTCCACGGCCAGACGGGTGGCCGCGTCGCGCGTGTCGCGGTCATGGGCGATCAGCGCCGGCGATACGTCCAGTATCGCCAGCAGATGCTCGGCGGTTTCCAGCAGCGCCTCGGCGGCCAGCGGATTGGAAAGCTCGCCGAGATGCGGGGAGAGAAAGGCTTCGTTGTCGCGGGTGACGCAGATCGCGCTCTTGCACCGAACGCCGAAGGCCAGTATCGGCGGCGTCGAGAACGGCAGCTTCACCGAACGCGGCGCATAGCCGCGCGAACGGCGAACCAGTTGAAGCCCGCCCGGGCCGGAACAGGCGACACTGTCCTCGGCGCCGGCGACCAGCGCCAGATCGTACGTCAGGAAGGCATCCGCCACCCCGACGAGGCGGCGCAGGGCCTCGCCGTTGTCGATGGCCGGCGGCTCACCCGCCGGATTGCCGCTGGTGACGACGAGCGCCAGTGCTTCGGACTTTTCCAGCCAGGCCATCCCCGCCGGGCGCCCCGCCGCTTCGTGGAAGAAGAGATAGTACAAAGGGGAGAAGGGCAGCACCACGCCCAGCCAGAGCAGATCCGGCGCCACGCCCGGCAGCGCCTCATCGCAACCGTCGCGCTTTCTCAACAGGATGATCGGGCGCTCGGGGAGATTCAACAGGCCCGGCTCGCCGACACTCACGCGGACGAAGGCCGCCGCCGACAGGGCGTTGGCGAACATCACCGGAAACGGCGCGGCGGGCTGCCGCTTGCGCGCGCGCAGCGCGGCCACGGCGGTCACGTCGCGCGCATTGCACATCAGCCGGAAGCCGCCCGGCCCCTTGACGGCCAGAATCTTGCCGTCCCTGATCATCGACAGGGCGTTGGCTATCGCGTCGCCGGGCAGGACGTTACCCGCCGGATCGGTCAGCGAGAGCCGCGGGCTGCACTTCGGACAGCTGATGCCGGCGGTGTGCAGCCGGCGGTCGTGCGGACGCCTGGATTCCGCCTGGCACTTGCCGCACATGGGAAAGCTGGCGAAACTGGTCCGCGCGCGATCGAAGGGCAATCCCCGGCAAACGGTGTAACGGGGGCCGCAGTGCGCGCAACTGACGAAGGCGTACCGCCAGCGCCTGTCCGTCGGGTCGAACATGTCCCGCAAGCAATTCCGGCAGACGGCGGTATCGGGGCCGATCATCGTGGCGACCCGGCCGCCAAGGCTGCCGAGGATCACGAAATCCTCCGCGCTCTCCTCGGTTTCGGCCGCTCGGCGATGCACCGAATCGATGCGCGAAAACGGCGGCGCTTCGCGCTGCAAGCACTCGATCAGCACGCTGATCTTCTGTTCCGGGCCGCGCGCCTCGATTTCCAGGCCCCTGGCATCGGTCCGCACCCAGCCGGACAGCCGCAGCTCATTGGCCAGACGCCAGATGAGGGGACGGAAACCGACGCCCTGAACCACGCCGGTCAGGCGAATCCGCTGACAGGGATGCTTGCTTTGATTCCCGGAACTGGATACGGACATTCTCATTGAGCGGGTGCTTGGAATTGGCCGATTTTAACGCATGAACCCCCTCGGTGACAGAGGAGGCCAATGACGCGGCATTTCGCGCCGCCCTGTTTCTCACTGTCTTCTGTCTTACATCATCTGGTATGAAGGTGCCTTCACTTTTCTGTTGACGTCATTGGAGAGGCGGCATAGACTGGAACGCAAGGTGCCTTGCAAAATCGTGTCTTGATCTTTTTCAGGGAGTTTCGTCATGTCGCTGCGCCGTTTCTTGTCCCATCTCAAATTCCGTTTTCACGCGCGCAAACACGCCGGACGGCGCGCCGCGTCTTCTCCATATTCTCCCGCCGGACATGCCGGCCCGCCTTCCGCCCGGGAGACGGGAACGCAATGGCCCGCCTTCCCTTCGGAGTGTCCTTTGTGCGATAAACGCTGTATACTCACCGCGCCCCGTTGCAAACACGGCGCGGCATTCATACAGTTCATGCACGCTCATGGCGGAAACCCGCAAGCCCGAACCCTGTGACGACGAACGGTTGGCGCAGCTCTTTCGCCGCGCCGCCAAATGGCTGGTTCGCGGCCATCGTCATCACGATTCTGGACGCCACGCGCAAGGGCACATCCTCTCCATCCTCGGCGAATCCGAAAGCATGAGTCAGCGTGAGTTGCTGGAAATGCTCCACGTCCGCTCCGCTTCCCTGAGCGAACTCCTGATCAAGCTGGAAAAGAGCGGCGCCATCATCCGGCGGCGCAGTGAAAAAGACAGGCGTAATTTTCTCCTGCAACTCACCGAGCAAGGGCGCATCGAACTCGCCGAACACAGCCAGCGGCGGCGGCAAGGCGCGAAGCATCTTTTTTCCGTGTTGACCGACGTGGAACGCGAGTCGCTGGCGACGCTCCTGACCCGCCTCGTCGATGCCTGGGAAACGGAGGAAAAGCGGCGGGAGGACAAGAGAGAAGCCTGGGGGCAGCAGTTCAAGGCATGGATCAGGCGCAAGGTCCGGCAGAAAATGGAAAAATGAACGCGCGCGGCGAACCGGATGTCGTATGGAGGGCGGCAAGCGCGAAACCATGCGAGGCCGCGAATACGGCACGTTTCCCGCGGACGCGGCGCGCTTATCGATGGTGATGCGCAATCGTGATAAATTTTGAATCCCTCCTTGACGTTACGGCTGGGCACCAATGACCGACAAGACGAAATTCCGGGCAGCGCGGCGATCGTCCCGGGCGTGGAAGTATGGGCTAGGGTTCGCCGCGGTTTTCCTTTTGCTCGGGATTCTGGGCTTCCTGGCGCTTCCTCCCATCATCAGGCACGTCGCGGTCGATCGGTTGAGCGAGGCGTTGCATCGTCCGGTGAGCATCAGGAAGATCGCCGTCAATCCGTTCGCGCTGACGCTGGAAGTGGAGGGGCTGGACATCGGGGAGCGCGAGGGCGGCGCGAGCTTCGCCGGCTTCGAGAACCTCTACGTGAATCTGCAAGCCAGCTCGCTGTTCCGCTGGGGGCCGGTGGTCGACGAAATCCGTCTGGTCGGGCCGAAATTCCACGTCGCGCGTCTGGCCGGGGATCGCTACAACTTTTCGGACCTGATCGATGAATTCATGGCCCGCCCGAAAAAAAACGAAGAAGGGCCGACGCCGGCGTTCTCGCTGAACAACATCCAGATTTCCGGCGGGACGCTCGAATTCGACGACCGCGTGGTCGGCGAGAAGTCCGTGGTCGAAAACATCACCGTGGCGCTGCCCTTCGTTTCGAGCATGGACTACGCCACGAACATCTTCGTCGAGCCTCATTTTTCGGCGACCGTCAACGGCGCTCACATCGACCTCAAAGGCAGGAGCAAGCCATTCACCGAATCCCAGGAGAGCGAATTTCTGCTGACGCTGAACGAAGTGCGATTACCGAAATATTTCGCCTATTTGCCGGTCAGGCTGCCGATGAAGCTGGAATCGGGCGCCCTGAGCACGGAACTGACGCTGGCTTTCGATCAGGAATCGGGAAAGATGCCACATCTGAGGATTGCCGGCACGGTGTCGGTGGAAAACCTGAAAGCGACCGACCCCGCGGGACAAGCCTTGCTGGCTTTCAAGCGGCTCGACGTCGCCGTCGGTTCGGCGGACGTGTTCGGCGGTCGGTTCGTGATCGACCGGGTGGCGCTGGATTCCCCCGAGATCACCGTGCGGGTGAACCGGGCGGGGGCGATCGACTGGCTGGACATGCTGCCCCCGGCGGCCGATCCCGCCGGGCCGGACGGACGAGCGGCCACGCCGGTGGCGTGGTCGCTCGGAGAGGCGAGGATAAGCAAGGGCGCGCTGCGCTGGGACGACGCCTCGAACCCCAGGGTTTTTCGGGCCGACGTCAAGATCATCGACGCGCTCGTGAAAAACCTCGACGCCCAGGGTTCCGTGGCGGATTTCGAGGCGGCATTGGCGATCGATGGCGGAGAAAGCCTGAAGGTCGACGCCCTCACCGTCAAGGAGGGGAAACTGGATCCGGCGAAGCGGCGGATTCAAATGGGCGACGTTCGTCTCGACGGCGCGCGAGCGTCGATCACGCGGCTGGCCGACGGGCGGATCGAATGGATCGAGCCGCCCGCGCGGCATCTTCCCGTGTCCGCGCGGAAGGACGCGCCGGCGCCCTGGACGCTGGATGTCGCAAAATCCGCCGGCAAGGGGATCCGCCTCCGCTTCGAGGATGCCGCGGTATCGCCCAGGGCGGCGCAGGACATCGAAGACCTGGATTTCGAGCTATCC
The DNA here is from genome assembly GCA_031284185.1 of Accumulibacter sp. Classification (GTDB taxonomy): domain Bacteria; phylum Pseudomonadota; class Gammaproteobacteria; order Burkholderiales; family Rhodocyclaceae; genus Propionivibrio. The sequence continues at coordinate 25,219 of JAITAJ010000400.1, forward strand.
AAGGTATCGAGCGAACCGGGCCGGGCGGCGGACGTGAAGATGGGGTTCAGATTCAATCACAAGGGCAAGGTGACGGTCGATGGCACACTTGGCGCCATGCCGCTCGACGCCGATCTGAACGTGGACGTCAGAACCATCGAGCTGCTGCCGCTGCAACCCTATTTTTCGGAAAAGCTGAACATCGACGTCACGCGCGGCCATGTGACCCTCGACGGCAAGCTGCGCTTGCGCCAGTCTGCCGCGGCAAAGGGCGAAAAGAACGGGAAGCGCGGGAAGGATACGAAGCGGGCGCAAGGTGGCGCGCCTGACGCATCCGGCCTCCTGACGGGCGGCTTTGCCGGGCGGCTCACGATCGGTGATTTCCAGGCGGTCGAGAAGTCCCCGGGGGCCGGTGACGCGCGGACGGCTGAAAAGACGCGGGCGGCGGGCAAGACGAATCCGCCCGACTTTCTGCATTGGAAGTCGCTTCGTTTCGATAAGGTCGACGCGCGCCTCGGGCCGGAATCCGTGGCGATCGGCGGAATCACGCTGGCCGATTTTTTCGCGCGCGTCATCATCAGCCCGCAAGGGGAACTCAATCTGCTCAAGATCGCGCGCGCGGGCGAAGAAACGGCGGTGAACGCCGAGGCCGCCGCGCCGCCCGCCGAATCATCGGACGGCAAGGCGGCGGCCCCGATCGCCGTGAAAAGCGGATCGGCATTGCCGGTCACGATCGGCAGGGTCACGCTGCGGGGCGGCAATATCCGTTTCACGGACAACTTTGTGAAGCCCAACTACACGGCCAATCTCGGAGGGATCAGCGGCAGTGTCACCGGCCTGTCTTCCAGGCCCGGAACCCAGGCCGCGCTGGAACTGCGCGGCAGCTACGACAAAGTCGCGCCGCTGGACGTCTCGGCGCGGATCAACCCCTTGTCGGCCAAACCCTACCTGGATCTGCGAGCCAACGTGAAGGACATCGATCTGACGACCCTGTCGGCGTATTCCGGGAAGTATGCGGGGTACGCCATCGAAAAGGGCAAGCTGTCGCTCTCCGTCAACTACAGGATCGAAAATGACCAGCTCGAAGCCGAGAACCGGCTTTTCCTGGATCAACTGACCTTCGGCGACGCGGTGGAAAGCCCGGACGCCACCACGCTGCCGGTGCGTCTGGCCGTTTCCCTGCTCAAGAACCGCAACGGCGAGATCGACATCAACCTGCCGGTTTCCGGTTCGCTCGACGACCCGCATTTTTCCGTCGGTGGCCTGATCGTCGAGATGTTCGTCAATCTGCTGACGAAAGCCGCGACCTCGCCGTTCGCGCTGATCGGATCGATGTTCGGCGGCGAGGAGCTTTCCGACGTCGAATTCGACCCGGGCCGCGCCGCGCTCACGCCGGAAGCCGTCGAGCGCCTGGGCAACCTGGCCAGAGCGCTGACCGACCGGCCCGCGCTCAAATTCGAGATCGAGGGCCGGGCCGACCCCGTTCAGGACATTGAAGGTCTGAAGCGCGCGCGTCTGGAGCGCAAGCTCGGCGCCCTGAAGCGGAAAGACATGGCCGGGCAAGACGAGGACGGAAAATCCGCCGCCGGATCGGCCAGAGTCACGGAGCAGGAATATCCGGCCTTGCTGGAACGGGTTTACCGGGCGGAGAACTTTCCAAAACCGCGCAACATGATCGGCCTGACGAAGAGTCTGCCGGTCGAGGAGATGGAAAAACTCATACTCGCCAACACGACGGTCAACGAAGACGATTTGAAGAATCTGGGCGACCGTCGCGCCAAGGCGGTCCGCGACTGGTTGATCGCGCACGAAGTGGCGTCCGAGCAAATCTTCCTGCTGCCGAGCAAGACCGGCGCGATCGATGAAGACAAATCGGGCCGGCGCGCCTGTTTTTCGCTGAAATGACGGAAATCGCGCGGGGCAGGTCTGCTTTTCCAGACCGCGCCGTGCTTCGATATCCCTGTGTCGAATACGCCGGAATGCTTACGCCTGCATATCGCGCAATTCGCTCGGGAAATCACCGTGGAAGCCGGTCTGACCAAGTGTATAGCGCCGATCGAGCATGGCATCGGCTTCGTTTGCGCATTTCCTTCAGGTTCGTTTCCGACGTTTGCCTAGAGCGAATTTCCTGTACGAAGGGCGAGGCCACGCCGGGAGGTCTTGAGTTTTGAGAACACTTTCTCGATGGGATTGAAATCGGGAGAATAGGGAGCAGCGAGAGGGAGAAGCGTGACGCCGATGGCTTCCTTGACGCCGACGAGCTTGTAGCAGAAGAGATTGTCGGCGATAAGTAGGCTTGACCGCGCTTTCCCATCCATGCAACGGTGCGCCTCATAGACCCACATCCGGCTCACCTCGAACGCCGTTCAATTCTCGCCGGCCTTTCCCCTCGCTCCAGCGGCCTCAATACCCGATCCAGCAAGTCTTGTGAATAAGTTCGCATTCCCTCTCTCTATCTCAGCATGAGAGAAAAATAACATAAAATGTAAATGACTAAATCAAAAACACTCTAATCTTCCTGATTTCTTCGGCCCAATATGCGCGTTTGGTTACGGCTTCTTCCGAGATAATTCCAGGCATTTTGTTTCTTTGCTGTTTGTTGCGGTGCATTCGTTTTTCGGGATAAAACAGGCGGAGCGATCCAAGTCTGTTGCAGGTCTGTCCTGTTTGTAGACAACAATTCAGTATATTAAGCATACCCGTCGATGGGAGACTGGTTGCTGATGCCTTGCCGGAAAACCCCAGCCATCATCATGTTGTACACAGTTGGTTTCAGGCTGAGAGGATCATGAGGCCATCGGAGAGCATGAAGCGCGCCGATATTCCACGGCAGCAGTTCATTGACCCGATTGTCCGGATGCTCGGCGATGCAAGCGAGGACGCTGCATAGATAGGGTATAATCGTTATTGAATTTGCCGGGATATAGGCATAGGTTATCGTTTCTTTGCG
>JAITAJ010000003.1 GCA_031284185.1 Accumulibacter sp.
CTGTTCGCTGTCCTCTGTTCGCTGGAGGATTTCCGGCTGGCGTATAATCACCTCATCCCGCAACAGACCATTGGCCATCGATCTCCATCGGCGGCCCTCGAATCAAGACATGGTTAACACCCAGAACTGTTTGTCAGGCAAGTTTATAAACATGCGAGACGCGATACCGGATGAGCGCATGACGATCCTTTTCTCGCGGAGATGAACGATGAAAGGAAACGGACGGACGGATGGCCGCCAGATGGTTTCGCGGCGGCGCTTTGGGGCGCGTTCCCTCCTGGCCGTTTTCCTGATGGCGGTATCTGTTCTTGCCCTGGCCGACGCGAAAAACGACGCCTTTCCCGCGAATTTCCGCGACATTCCCGGCATCACGCAAGAGGAAATCCAGGCGCTCGAAAAAGTGCTTGCCAAGCGGAAAACCTTTTCCTACGGCGTGATGGAAGGCTCCGAATGCTTCTACCGGGACGACGGCTCGCTGGATGGCTACACGGTGATGCTGATCGAGTCGGTACGCGAACTTTTCGGCATTGCCATCGAGATCAAGACCTACAAGTGGAACGCGCTGCGCCAGGGCATCCGTGATCGCAGCATCGACTTTTCCGGCGATTTCGATCCCGACAACATCAGCGCGCCAGGATTGGTGGTGAGCCGCCCGGTACGGGAGCGTTCCATCAAATTCGTCAGCCGCTCCACCGGCGTTCCGCCTTCCGACGCCGCCGCGCGCGGCGCGTTGCGCGTCGCCTTCCTGCGCGATTCGACCGCCGGGAAACTGGCCATCCCGCATCTGCGAAAACAGTATGGCGATCAATTGATCCTCATGCCCCTCGACGACAGGACGAGGGTCGCCGACATGCTGCGCGAGAAAAAACTGGACATGTTCGTCGCCGACGACGCCTGGACGGGAATCTTCGTCGGGCAGCCGGGCATCGTCGTCGAGACCTTTCGCCCCCTGCTCTACAAACATGTGGCCGTGCTCACCGGCAACCCGGAGTTCGCCCCGTTCATCCCCGTCTTCAACCGGATGTTCGCGCAAAAGAGCCGGCAGCATCTCTACGACCTGCACCGCCAGGGCAGGATGCGCTTCCTGCGCAAGGCTTTCGTGGACAGCCTGGACGCCGACGAGCGCGCCTACTACGACGACAGGATCCGCACCGGCATCCCCGTGCCCGTCGGCGCCAGTCCCACCAATTACCCCGTCGAGTTCTACAACGAAAACGAAAGACGCTGGGACGGGATTGCCTTCGACATCCTCGCCGAGATCGGCGAAATCACCGGACTTTCCTTCAGGCCGGTCGAGTTCTCCAGGGACGACTGGCCGCTCCTCCTGAAAATGCTGAAGAACGGCGATCCCAACGTGCCGATGTTGCTGGACGTGGGATACAACGAAACGCGCGCGCGGGATTTCCTGCTCGCCGACAAGCCCTACAAGCTGGACCATTACGCGCTCATCTCGTCGAGCCGCTTGCGCAATCTCCGGCATGACGAGGTGCTTTCCCACCGCGTCGGCCTCCTGCAGGATTCCATGTTCGCCGAAGTCTTCCAGCAGTGGTTCCCCAGTCACGCGGACACGCGCTACTTCAGCGCCCAGCACGACGAGTTCGAGGCGCTCGAACAGGGGAAGATCGATCTTCTGATGCTGAGCCAGATGCACTTTTCCTACATCACCAATTTTCTGAAACGGACGGATTTCAAGATCAACATGGTCTTCGAGGACCCGATGTATACCGGCTTTGGCTTTGGCAAGGAGCAAAGGGAATTGCGCGGCATCATCAGCAAGGCGCAGCTCCTGGTCGATACCCAGAGCGTCGTCCGGCGCTGGGAGTATTCGATTTTCGACTACCAGGGCGAGGACGCGCGGACGCGCGCCATCCTGCTGACGAGCAGCAGCGTCTTCATGCTGCTCGTCATCGCGCTCCTCACCTTGCTGCTCCTCCAGCGCCGGCGCGAAGGCAACCGTCTGCGCGCCCTGGTCGCCGAGCGCACCCGGGAACTGAACGAGCAGGTGCAGGCCACCAAGACCGCCTCCGAGGCCAAGAGCCATTTCTTGGCCAACATGAGCCACGACATGCGCACGCCGCTCAACGCCATCGTCGGACTCTCCCGGCTGGCGCTGACCGACGACAGGGACACGGACAGATCCCGGAACACGCAGAATATCCACAACGCCGGCCTCACCTTGCTCTCCCTGGTCAATGACCTCTTGGACATTTCCAAGATCGAGGCCGGGCGTTTTGAATTGTCCCCCGTGGAATACGAAACCCCCGGCCTGATCGACGACACGGTCAACATGAACATCGTTCGCCTGGCGGGCAAATCCGTCGCCTTCCGGCTGACGGTGGACGAAACCCTGCCCTTCCGCCTCCACGGCGACGATTTGCGGGTGCGGCAGATCTTCAACAACCTGCTTTCCAACGCCTTCAAATACACGCGGCAGGGCGAAGTGGAATGGACGCTCTCCTGGCAGCGGAAGGGCAATTCGGTCTGGCTGATCTCCTCGGTGCGCGACACCGGCATCGGCATCCGCCCGGAGAGCCTGGAAAAAATCTTTTCTGATTACAATCAGGTTGATGTCGACGCCATCCGCAAGAGCGAGAGCACGGGGCTGGGATTGCCGATTGCCCGGAACCTGGCGCGACTGATGGACGGCGAACTGACGGTGGAAAGCGAATACGGCAAGGGTTCGGTTTTTTCCGTGCGCGTCCGCCAGGGATTCATCGACGCGGAACCCATCGGCCCGGAGCGGGCGCGCCAGTTGCGGCAATTCCAGTATCTCGCCGTGGAAAAACCGGGCGCCGAAAGGCTCGCTTACCGCGATCTGCGCCATGCCCGCGCGCTGGTGGTCGATGACGTGGAAAGCAACCTGGAAGTCGCCGCGGGAATGATGCGCCGCTACGGAATGCGGATCGACCGCGCCGCCGGCGGCCAGGAGGCCATCGACATGCTGCGGGCGGAAGGCGTCCAGCACGACATCATCTTCATGGACCACATGATGCC
>JAITAJ010000246.1 GCA_031284185.1 Accumulibacter sp.
GGACGCAAAACCGAGCACTCGGTTTTTCCACCCTATCCGGCGCGACAGCGCCGCAAGCCTCTCTGTCTTCTGTCTTCTCTAACTGCTGTCCTCTGAAACTGTCTTCTGTCTTCTCAAGGTTCTGTCTTCTGAACCGGAAGTGCCACCCCGTACTTCGCGGCGGCGGCGGCCAGCGCTTCCCATACTTTTGGCGCCACGTCGAGACCCGAACGCTCGGCCTCGCGGATGCGGCGCTGCGCCATCTCGCCCGGCATGCGCACCGGGCTCGCCGGATCGATCGGGGCATTGGCATGACAGCGCTCCGTCAGGAAATCCATCTGACGCAGAAAGGCGTCCCGTCCGGCAAAGGCGTCTGGATCGATCAGCTGCATGAAAACATTGGCGCCCCAGCGCGTTTCGGTGTCCAGACGACCGAATCCGCCGAGGCCGTGCGTCAGCATCTCGATCATCAGCGACAGGCCGAATCCCTTGTGCCCGTAGTCGCGTCCGCCGATCGGCAACAGCGTGCCGCCGGCATCGATGACGCGCGGATCACCGGTCGGAACGCCCTGGGCGTCCATCATCCAGGGATGCGCGAAGGACGCGCCGTCCGCTATTTTCTGCCGCGACATGCCGACGGTGGTGATCGAGGTGCTGACGTCGATCCATACCGGGGCTTCCGTGCCCGGATAGCCGATGGCAATCGGATTCGGCGTGAATACCGGCTCCTTGCCGCCGTAGGGAGCGACGTAGCCGAAGGCCGGGTCGGACGAGGCGAGAATGATGGCCAGATCACGCTCGGTGGCCTGCCGGAGCAGCGCCGTCAGGCAGGCGATGTGATGGCTGCGGCGGATCACGGCGGTCACCACGCCATGCTGCGCGATGCGCCCGGCGGCCTGGTCGAATGCCCTTGAAACCAGCCACGGACCAGGCAGGTAGTTGCCATCCCAGACGAACACCGCGCCCGAATCGCGCGCCACGGCAGGCTCGCCGCGCTTTGCCATCGAACCCTTCTCGATTTCGCCCAGATATTGCGGACACAACGCCATGCCGTGCGTGCGCTGGCCGACCATGTCGCCGCCGACGAGCGCTTCGGCCACGACCCGCGCCTTGTCGGCATCCATGCCGGCTGCCACGAAGAGGGACTCGGCGAGTTTTTCGAGCGATTCCACCGTGTAACGCTGCGTCGTCATGTCAGACTCCTGGATTGTGATTGGGTTGATGAGCGGGGTGTCGGGGTGAACGCCCGCGAGCGGGCCGTTGTTCACCTCATCCGGCCGGAACCGGCATTATAACGGGCTTCCAGACAGTTCCCGGGACGCGGCCCCTCACGCGCGGGCCAGTCCTTTCCGCCTCGGGAAGGACCACCCGGCGGGCCGATTTCGGCTTCGGGGCGTTCCGGCATTGCCGCGCGCGGCAAAAATTCTATAACATGCGCAAACCATCATGGCGTAGAAGAGCCTAACTGATCCGATCGTCCATCCACGCGCATACCCACATCATGAAATTTACCCGATACTTCGTTCTTTTCGTCGCGCTTTCCTTTCTGTCCGGCATTCCGGCGCATGCCGACGAAGCGGCTTCTCCCGGAGAAACGGCGGTGGACGGGGGCCAATGTCCGGTCGTGTCGCCGGACACCGCCGCCCAGGACGAAACGCTGCTGGAACAGGCCGTCTATGAGGTGCTGCTGGCGGAGGTCGCGTTCCAGCGCGGCGACGCCGAACTGGCCATGCGGGCCTATGCGGACCTGGCGCAGCGCACGCGCGATCCCCGGATCATGGAACGCGCGATCGAGGTGGCGGAATTCGCGCGGCGCTTCGATCTCGCGCTGGAAACCGCGCATCTGTGGCTCGAAGTCGATCCGGCGTCGCAACGCGCCCAAAAGATGCTGACCGGCGTGTTGATCATGAGCAAGCAGTTCGACGAGCTGGCGCCGCACCTGATCCGCATGATGGAAAGCGACAAGGCGGCGCTGCCCGGAAGTCTGCTCGGCCTGAACCGGATGTTCGCTCACGACACCGACCGTCTGGCGGTTTTTCGTCTGATCGACACGGTGTGCCGGCCGTTTTTCGGGCTTGCCGAGGCGCATTATGCCGTTGCCCTGGCGGCGGCCAGCGCCCGGATGAGCGAGCGCGCCAGACGGGAAGCCGTCCAGGCGCTCGAATTGCGCCCGGAATGGGAGACGGCGGCGCTTCTGCGCGCGCAGTTGCTGGTGGGGGAATCGCGCGACGAGGCCATCGAATTTCTGGAGGGCTTTCTGGAGGGCAATCCCGACGCGGAACAGGCCCGTCTGCTGCTTGCCCGCATTCTGGTCGGGGAGCGCCGTTACGTCGATGCCCGGCGTCAGCTCGACCGATTGTTGCGGGATTTCCCGGGCAGCCCGGAGATCGCCCATTCGGTCGCCATCCTGGCGCTCCAGTCCGGCGACAAGGCGCTCGCCGAAGCCCAGCTCAAGAATTTCATCGCGTTCGACAAGGTGCCGGATCGCAACGCCGCGTATTACTTCCTCGGCCAGATCGCCGAGGATGACGGGCGGATCGACGAGGCGATGTCGCGTTACGCGCAGGTGCTTCCCGGTGAGCATTATCTGGCGGCGCAGGCGCGGCAGGCCCATCTGCTTTTTGAACAGGGAAAGATCGACGAGGGGCGCGAATTGCTGCGCAACACCAGGACGAGCAGGCCCGAGGAACTCGTCCAGATGCAGATTGCCGAGGCGTCGCTGCTGCGCGGCGCCGGCCGAGTCCAGGAGGCGTTCGATTTCCTCGAACAGCGGCTCGCCGAAGATCCCGAGCAAGCCGATCTCCTGTACGAGTCGGCGCTGCTGGCGGATCAGTTGAACAAGCCGGATCTGATGGAAAACCGTCTGCGCCGCCTGATCGAGCTGCACCCGGATAATCCGCAGGCATACAACGCGCTGGGCTACGCCTACGCCGACCGCAACGAGCGCCTGCCGGAAGCGCGGCGGCTGATCGAAAGGGCGCTGGCGCTGGCGCCCGATGACGTCGCCATCCTCGACAGCATGGGCTGGGTGCTTTTCCGGCAGGGCGATCTGCCGGGAGCGCTGTCCTATCTCGAACGCTCCTTCGGCAAGCGTGAAGATCCCGAGATCGCCGCGCATCTGGGCGAGGTGCTGTGGGTGATGGGCCGTCAGGACGATGCCTGGCGCTTGCTGTCCGACGCGCGGAAGAAGTTTCCGTCCAATGCCGTCCTGTCCGAGACCACGCGCAGGCTCGCTCCCTGATCGTGATGTCGAGCGAAAAATTAGCGACAGCCCTTCAGGGCTGTCGGTCTGACGCCATTGGGGAGGGGATGCAAACCGGAGTTGGTTTTACGATGAAGCCGCGGGATCGGCGATGGCGCGTCTTGCGCGTGGCGGGGTGGCTGTGCGCGGCGCTGCTGGCCGGATGCGCGGCGATGCCGCCGGCGGGCGTTCCGGCGCGTCGGGGGGCGTCCGAGGACTTCCGGCTCGAAGGCCGCTTCTCCTTGCGGCAGGGCGAGCGGAACCATTCGGGACGCTTGATCTGGCGGCATACGGCAGCCGGTGACGATCTGCTGCTGGCCTCGCCTTTCGGGCAGGGAGTCGCCGAGATCGTGTCCACGGCCGGGCAGGCCACCCTGATCACCGGCGACGGCAAGGTCTTCACGGCCCCCGACGTGCCGTCGCTGACCGAGCGGGCGCTCGGCTATCGGCTGCCGCTGGATCGCCTCTCCGAGTGGGTGCGCGGGCGCGCGGCGGACGCGGAGGTCGTCGAGCGCGACGCGCCGGGGCGTCCGCTGCGATTGCGCCACGAGGACTGGCGCGTCGATTACGCCTATGACGGCGACGATCCGGCGGCGCTTCCGGTGAGCGTCTTTGCCGAGCGTTCGGGGGCGTTCGGGTTGCGCCTGCGCGTCGATGAATGGAGCGCGCCGTGAGCGGCCGGGATCGCTGGACCTGGAACAGCGTCTGGCCGGCGCCGGCCAAACTCAATCTTTTTCTGCACGTCGTCGGTCGGCGCGCCGACGGCTACCATGCGTTGCAGACCGTGTTCCGCTTCGTCGGGCGCGGCGACCGTCTGCGCTTCTCGCCCCGGAGCGATGGCCGGGTGACGCTGGCCCGTCCCTTGCCCGGCGTGCCGCCCGAAAACGATCTTGCCGCGCGCGCCGCGCGGCTGTTGCAGATCGAGTCCGGCTGCCGGGAAGGGGTGGAAATCCACGTCGAGAAACGCTTGCCGATGGGCGGCGGTCTCGGCGGCGGCAGTTCCGACGCGGCCACGACGCTCCTCTCGCTCAACCATCTCTGGCAAACCGGCGTGTCGCGCCGCCGTCTGCGTGAACTCGGCCTTTCGCTCGGCGCCGACGTGCCGGTCTTCCTGTTCGGCGAGAATGCCTTCGCCGAAGGCGTCGGTGAGATGCTGCGGCCCGTGTCGCTGCCGCCGGCCTGGTATGTGGTGCTCGAACCGCCCGCGCAGGTATCGACGGCGCTCCTCTTCGGCGATCCCCGGCTCCGGCGCGACACGCCGCCGGTTTCGGCGTCGGACTGGCATCCCGGATTCGGCGGCAACGATTTGCAGGACGCCGCGATCCGGCGATTCCCGGAGATCGGGCGGCATCTCGACTGGCTGGCGCGGTTCGGCGAGGCGCGCATGACCGGGTCCGGCGCCTGCGTGTTCGCCGAGTTCGCCGACGAAGCCGCCGCGCGCGCGGTTCTCGCCGGACTGCCGAACGACATGCGCGGCTGGGCCGCCGCCGGACTCGACGCGCACCCGTTGCGCGCGCTGGGGGAATGACGCGCGTTGGCCGCGCGTTTACCCTATCCGCGCCCGGCGGCCCTGAAATGGAATAAGATGGCGCCGCTCATTTCAACGATCTCGAGAAATCCTGGAAAAACATGCCGGTAAAAATCATCGAGGGAACGCCGTCGGCGTATGCCTATCCACTGCTGATCAAACAGCTCCTGCACATGCCCCTGGCGGTCGCGCCGGAGCGGGAAATCACTTATCAGGGGAAAATCCGCCATGACTATCGCGCGTTGAGGGAGCGCATCGGACGCCTGGCCGGTGCCCTGGCGGGCCTCGGCATCGAACCCGGAATGACGGTCGCCATGATGGACTGGGACAGCCACCGCTATCTGGAGGCTTTCTTTGCCGTGCCGATGATGGGCGCCATCCTGCAAACCGTGAATGTCCGTCTGAACGCCGGGCAGATCCTCTACACGCTCAATCACGCCGGTGCCGAGGTGCTGCTGGTCAATCGCGAGTTCTTCCCGCTGCTCTCGTCGATCGCCGAGCGGCTGGAAAGTGTGCGCGCCTTCGTGCTGATCGACGACGAGCGCGGCCCGCCGGAGGGTCCGGTGACTTTCGCCGGCGAGTATGAGACGCTGCTGGCCGCCGCCGATCCGGCCTACGTCTTCGAGGATTTCGACGAAAACGCGCAGGCCACGGTGTTCTACACCACCGGCACCACGGGTCTGCCGAAGGGCGTCCGTTTCAGCCATCGCCAGCTCGTGCTGCACACCCTGGGCCTCGCCGCGTCGACCGGCACGGCGGTGGCCGGCGTGTCGATGCGCGCCGACGACGTTTACATGCCGATCACGCCGATGTTCCACGTTCATGCCTGGGGCTATCCCTACGTCGCCACGCTGTTCGGGTTGAAGCAGGTCTATCCGGGACGCTACGTGCCGGGGAGCCTGTTGAAGCTCATCGTCGGCGAACGGGTGACGTATTCGCACTGCGTTCCGTCGATCATGCAGATGCTGCTCAGTCATCCCGATTCGGCCTCCTATGATCTTTCGGGCTGGAAGGTGCTGATCGGCGGATCGGCCCTGTCCGAAGCGCTGGCCCGGGCCGCCATGAAGCGCGGCATCGAGGTGGTCACCGGCTATGGCATGTCGGAGACCTGTCCCGTGGTGACCATTGCCCACCCCGGCGCGGAGGACGCGCGGGCGCCGTTCGAGGATCAGGTGCGTCTGCGCTGCAAGACCGGCCTGCCGCTGCCGCTGGTCGACGCGCGTGTCGTCACTCCCGAAATGGTGGACGTTCCTCGTGATGGAACGACGACCGGCGAGATCGTGCTGCGCGCGCCGTGGCTGACCCAGGATTATCTGCACGCGCCGCAGGCGTCGGAAAAGCTGTGGGCGGGCGGCTATCTGCACACCCAGGACATCGGCCATGTCGACGCGCGTGGTTTCCTGAAGATCACCGACCGCATCAAGGACGTGATCAAGACGGCTGGCGAATGGATTTCATCGCTCCAGCTCGAAGACATCCTGAACAGTCACGAAGCCGTGCTGGAGTCGGCGGTGATCGGTCTGCCCGACGAGAAATGGGGCGAGCGGCCCGTGGCGCTGGTGGCGCTCAAGCCGGGTTATGCCGGCAAGGTGAGCGAACACGACATCCGCGCCTATGCCGCCCACCTCATCGAAGTGGCCCATGTGTCGCGTCACGGCATCCTGTTGCAGGTGCGTTTCGTCGACGATCTGATCAAGACCAGCATGGGCAAGCTGAACAAGCGCGCGATGAGGGTTCGGATGGTTCAGAAGACAGGTTTCAGAGGACAGAATCTTGAGAGGACAGAAGACAGATGAGCTTGCGGCGCTTCGCGCCGTTCAGATGACAGAAAACCGAGCGATCGGGGTCAGAGGACAGCGCTTGGGGTTCAGAGGACAGCGCTTGGGGTTCAGAGGACAGCGCTTGGAGAAGACAGAGGACAGAAAACCCGAGCGCTCGGTTTTCTGTCCTCTGGACGGCGCGACAGCGCCGCAAGTCAGAAGACAGTGCTTGGAGAGGACAGAAGACAGAGAACCCGAGCGCTCGGTTTTCTGTCCTCTGGACGGCGCGAAGCGCCGCAAACTCATCTGTCTTCTGTCCCCTATCCTCTGTCCTCTGGACCTGTCTTCTGTCCTCTCTAACCGCTGTCCTCTGAAACTCTGTCCTCTCAAACCGCTGTCCTCTGACATTGCTTCAAAACCGATAGTTCAGCCTGAAACTGCCAGTCACGCCGTCCCGCTTGCCGGTGTAGCCCTGAACACCGAGGTCGATCGTCAGGGGGAGGCTCGGCGAGGGTTTCATGGACAGGCCGATCTCGCCGATGCCGGTGCCGCCCTTCAGGTCCGGCCTCGTGATCTCGTAGCCGTGGGCCGTCGCTCG
>JAITAJ010000185.1 GCA_031284185.1 Accumulibacter sp.
TCGCCCCGGAGCCGGCGCAATCCTTCGGCCATGCGGTCGCGGAAGGACGGCGCGCGATCCCGACCGTCCGGCCTCCGCCGCGCCCGGTCGACGTTTCCCAGCAAGCCGCGCAGGGACGCCGCGACATTCAGCTTCCCCGTCAGCAGCTTGCTCCAGAACTCGCGCCGCATCAGGCGTTGTCCGTAATAATGCTTGATGCGGGTCCGCGCCAGGCTCTCGTCCGAACGAATCCACGGATTGAGCAGCGCGACGCCCGTGACGCGGGTATCACCCGTCGTATGCAGATACATCAGGATCGCGGAGGCGGCGTCGCACAGTCCCCACAAGATGACACGGCGTAACGGTGGGCACTGCTGCAAGAAGGCATCGACGGCGGCCCCGATATCCTCGGAGACCTCCTCGAAGGAACGCATCGCGCCGCCGCTGTCGCCCATGCCGCGGTAATCGAAGCGGAACACGGGATAGCCCTCCTCCGCGAGCCGGCGCGACAGAAGCAGAAACTGCCGGTGACTCCCGACGCGGTATTGCGGCCCGCCGACGACGACCAGGACGCCGCAATCGCAAGGCGCTTCAGGAAGCGCGGCAATCCCCAGCAGGGTTTCGCCGGCAACGCCGAAGGTCAGGGGCGTTTCCGTATACTTCATGGTTTCAGCGCGGCAAGCGTCGCGGCGAGCAGTTCGGGACTCTCGGATATCTCCGCCGTCTGCCAGAACGAAGGTCCGCGAACCGCGACGCCCCGCGCGGCATGTCCCTGCCCGCGCCATTTCTCCAGCCAACCGCCTGCCGCCGGTGACAGAGCGCCGTCCGCCGTCCCGGCGACCTCCAGCCATTCGACCCGCAAGGCCCGTTCGGGCAGCGCAAGTTCCGCGCTTTCCAGTCCGTTCGCCAAGTCAGGAGCCAGCGTGTAACCCGCGATTTCCACCGGACGGCCCCGTGCCAGATCCGCCTTCGCGCGATCCGGCTCTCCCGCGCCTTCCCCGGACAACATGTCCCCGGCACTCTTCAGGCGCAGGAATTGCCGAAGATGCCGCCTTCCCGATAGCACCGGCTGCCAGAGCAGCAAGCCACCGACCGCGCCGGTTTGCCGTGCCGCTTCCGCGGCCACCAGGCAACCCGCGCGCAGGCCCCAAAGCCATAAGGCCGCTGCGCTCCGCTGGCGCATCCAGTCACAGGCCCGCAGCACATCGTCGATCCAGCCCTGCCATGAGGCATCACCGAAATCCCCCGAACTATCGCCGCAACCATGTAGATCGATCTGCAACACCGTATAGCCGGCCGACGCCATCGCGCGCGCTTGCAAGGCCGCCATGCGCCGCGCCTTGTTCATTTCCTCGGCGAAGGGATGGATATAGACCACCGCGCCCTGAACCGGGACGCCCGGCTCGACGGTATGCAGGAGGCAGAAACGCCGTCCCGCGCCGACTGACAGAAAGAATGCCTCGAATGCCATGCAGCGGGGAAATCAGGCGCTCAGCTTGCCCTGAACGAAATCGGAGAGCGTACCCACGGTGGCAAACGCTGAGCCATCGATTTCGTCGTCCTCGACGATGAAATCGAAGCGCTCCTCCATCGATGTGATCAGCGCCACCACGGCCATCGAGTCGAGTTCCGGGATGGCGCCGAGCAGCGCGGTCTCGCGCGTGAAGGAATGGCCGCGCCCCTTGAGGCTCAGCACATCGTCGAGAATCGCCAACACCTCGTTGTGAACGTCCATGCAATCTCCTTGTCAACCGCGATGGCGGGTCCGCTGAAATATTTTTTCGGGGCTGAGATTATACTGTCACTGTTTCAGAAGACAGCCAACAAGAGAAGACAGAGGACAGAAAAACCGGGGCTCGGTTTTTCTTCCCTCTTTCGGCGCGAAGCGCCGCAAGTCGATCTCTCTTCTGTCCTCTCGAACATCTGTCCTCTGGACTGTCCTCTGGACTGTCCTCTGGACCGTCTTCCGAATCATGAGGAAAGTAAGAGAATGCCCGATTCCTGCCTGCTCCCGGAGCTCATCGCGCGATCCGCCGAGCGTTTTCCTGAAAACGTCGCGTTGACCCATGACGAGGAGACGATGAGCTATGCCGCGCTGTGGGATCGCGTCAGCCGTTTCGCCGGCGGGATCGCCGGCCTGGGGCTGGCGCGTGGCGAGCGCGTCGCCATCTACCTCGAAAAGCGTTTCGAGACCGTGATCGCCAGCTTCGGCGTACCGGCGGCGGGCGGCGTGTTCGTTCCGCTCAACCCCCTGCTGAAACCCGAACAGGTCGCTTACATCCTGCGCGATTGCCAGGCGCGCGTCCTGCTCACCTCGCCCGAACGCCATGCCCTGCTGGCCGGGACGCTGGCATCCTGCCCCGATCTGCGGCAAGTGGCGCTGACCGGCGACGATCCGCCGGGCGTCCCGGCGGGCGCGCGTCCGTGGATCGGCTGGAATTCGTTACTGGCGATGCCCCCGCGGCCCGGCCACCGGACGATCGACGCGGACATGGCGGCGATTCTCTATACGTCGGGCAGCACGGGCAACCCCAAGGGCGTCGTGCTCTCGCACCGGAACATGGTGGCGGGCGCGAAAAGCGTGGCGACTTACCTTGAGAATACCGCCGGCGACACATTGCTCGCCGCCCTCCCCTTGTCGTTCGACGCCGGTTTCAGCCAGCTCACCACGGCCTTCCACAGCGGCGCCCGCGTGGTTCTGCTCAACTATCTCCTGCCGCGCGACGTGTTGAAGGCGCTGGACAAGGAGCGCGTCACCGGGCTGACGGCCGTCCCGCCGCTGTACATCCAACTGGCGCGGCTCGACTGGCCGGCGACGATCACCGGGCATCTGCGCTATTTCGCCAATACCGGCGGGCGCATGCCGCGCGAAACGCTGAGCGCCCTGCGCGCGCGCCTGCCGAAGACGAAACCCTTCCTGATGTACGGTCTGACCGAGGCTTTCCGTTCCACCTTCCTGCCGCCGGACGAAGTCGACCGGCGTCCGGACTCGATCGGCAAGGCCATTCCGAACGCTGAAATCCTCGTCCTGCGTGAAGACGGCACGCCTTGCGCTCCGAACGAGCCTGGCGAACTGGTGCATCGCGGCGCCCTGGTCGGCATGGGTTACTGGAACGACCCGGAAAAAACGGCCGAGCGCTACAGACCCTTGCCGACCCACGCGCCGGGCCGTGAACCGGGGCTGGTGATCCCCGAGCTGGCGGTCTGGTCGGGCGACACCGTGCGCATGGACGAAGAAGGCTTCCTGTACTTCGTCGGACGGCGCGACGAGATGATGAAGACGTCCGGCTACCGCGTCAGTCCGACCGAGGTCGAAGAAATACTCTACGCCACGAAGATGGTTGGTGAATGTATCGCCTTCGGCATCGATCACGAGGTATTGGGTCAGGCCATTCAGGTCATTGCCACGCCACCCGGCGATGACCGGCTGGACGCGCGGGCGCTCCTCGCCGAATGCCGCCGGCGCATGCCGGCGTATATGCTTCCCCAGGGAATCGACGTGCGCGCGGGACCGCTGCCGCGCAACCCCAACGGCAAGATCGACCGCAAGGCGCTGTCGGCGGAATGGGTGGAACAACACGGATCAGAAGACGGAAATCAGAAGACGGAAGACGGCTAGGCTTGGGCGCTTCGCGCCGTGAGCTGGAAAAACCGGGCGCTCGGCTTCTCTCTCCTCTGAATCCGCTGAGGGCGTCGAAGCGCGGCCATCGGCAAAGCCGGCGCGCCGAAAAAAACTGTCCATCCAGACGATTGGGCAATGATCGGGAAGAATCGGACTCACGCCTCGACGCGCATCCCGGCGATGCTGGAGTCCTCATTCATTCCGAGGAACGACATCATGACCAGGAAGACAACAGCGAAGCGTTCGATCGTCGAGGACGGCATCGACGCAGACCGTCGCTCCATGATCAAGGGCGCGGCCATTGCCGGGCTGGCGGCGCTCCCCCTGACGGCAGCGGCGAAAAGCGCGTCGGCGCAACAAGCAAGGGATGCTCAGCCGGTGGAAGATCCACGCGCCCGCTTCCCGAACGATCAGCCGGCACAGGAACAGGCCTGGCCCGGACTTCAACGCGACATGACGCCGAGGCCCGACTGCGGAGAGACGAGTTACCGTGGTTCCGGACGCCTTGCCGGGCGCCGCGCCCTGATCACCGGCGGCGATTCCGGCATTGGCCGCGCGGCGGCCATCGCCTATGCGCGCGAAGGCGCCGACCTTGCGATCAACTACCTGCCGCAGGAAGAACCCGATGCCGCGGAGGTGATCGAGCTCATCCGCCGCGAAGGCCGGAAAGCCATCGCCATTCCCGGCGACCTTCGCGCCGAGGAGTTTTGCGGGAGTCTGGTCGCCCGGGCGGAACGCGAACTCGGCGGTCTCGACATTCTCGTCAACAACGCTGGCTATGGCTGGTTCCTGCCCGACATACTCGAACATCCGAGCGAGAAGTTCGATCAGACGATAAAGACCAATCTGTACGCGCCGTTCTGGTTGTCGAAGGCCGCCATCGCGGTGATGAAGCCGGGAAGCGTCCTCGTGTTCACGAGTTCGGTCACCGCCTTCTCGCCCGCCAGTGCCTTTCTTGGCTACAGCGCCACGAAGGCCGCGATCGTCGCCTTTACCAGCGCTCTCGCCAAGCAGGTCGCCAAACGCGGCATCCGGGTGAATGGCGTCGCCCCCGGGCCGATCTGGACGCCGATGCAGATCTATTTCGGCGCCCCCGCCAACAACGTCGACGCTCTCAACGCTTCGACCCCCTTGGGACGCATGGGGCAGCCGGTGGAAATGGCCCCGCTCTACGTCACCCTGGCGGAAGGAGCGAGCAGCTTCGTTACCGGCAGCACCTGGTCTGCCGATGGCGGACGGCTCTAGCCCGCCCGGCTCCGGCGGCGCGATGGCCGTGTCGAAGCCTTGAGTTTCGTCCTTCGCAGCGCGCGGCATACCCGATCGCGACCGCAGGGCCGGACGCCTCCGGCGACGCTCCGGATGGTCCCGGTCTGTCTGGGGCGGGCATCCAAGCGGATGCCTGCTTCCACGGACGGGAGTTTCGGGTCAATGCGTTCCGCGCGCTGCCCCGCTCGTCCGCAACGGCGCCACGTCGCGGATCGGCGGCGCGCCGAACATGCGCCGGTATTCGCGGTTGAACTGCGAGGCGCTCTCATACCCGACGCGCACGGCGGCGGTCACGGCGTCCACGTTCTCGGCAAGCAGAATCCGGCGGGCTTCGTGCAGCCGCAGATGCTTCTGATACTGCAAAGGACTCATCGAGGTCATGGCCCGGAAATGATGGTACAGCGTGGACACGCCCATGCCGGCCATTTCCGCCAGATCCCCGACCCTGAGCGGCTGCGTGAAGTTTTCCCGTAGCCAGGCAATCGCCTTGGCCGTCCTCTGGCTTTGCGTGCCGAGCAGGACCGTTTCCCGGAAACGGGCGCCCGCGCAACTCGTAAGAATCCGGTAGATGATTTCCCGCTGGATCAGCGCGCCCAGGTGGGGGACATCTTTCGGGTTGCCGAGCAGATCGACCAGCCGCTCGATGGCGTCGAACAGTTCGACGGTGGCCGGCCCTGTCGCCATTGCCGGGCCGTCCGCCGGCCCGTTTGATCCGCGCGTGTCCACGTCGGCGATCATCTGCCGGGCGGCCTGAAGATCCAGCCGCAACAGCAACGAGAGGTACGGGACTTTCGGACTGGCCTCCAACACCTCGGTCGTCGTCGGAAGGTTGACCGCCGTCAAAAGGAAACGGGATTCGTCGTAGACGTATGTGGTTCCGCCGAGCCGAACGCGCTTCCTGCCCTGGATGATCATCGAGATGCAAGGCTCGTACAGGTAGGACGCCGGAGGTGTCGGCTTCCGAAGCAGCGAAAAGCTCAGGTCGGGCAAGGAAGTCACGCGCTCCCCGTCGCTTCCGACAAATGCCGCGATTCGAGGCACGAGGCCGGCACGGATTTGCTCGGTTTCCTTGCGGCGACGCCGATCAGCCTCGTCAGGCTCAAAAATCATGGTTCAGTTCAGGCTTTCCACTTCAAATCCCGCCACGTTGCGCGCCTTCTTGCTGAACTCGATCCCGATCAGGTGAATGGGTTGAGTCAGCGCGCGGTATTTGTCGGCGTATCGTTTCTCCTTGATCTGAGCCAAGGCTTTGCCTTCGGCTTCCTCTTCCACCACCTTGAACTCGAAGAGGTAAATCTGCCCGTTGAACTGGACGGCCATGTCCAGCTTTCCTTGATTGCTTACATCCTCCGGGATGATGTCGAATCCCAGGGCAGCGAAACTGGCGTAGAACACGCTGGCGTAATAGCCCTCGAATCGGTCGATGTCGTTCTTGCGAAACCAGTCGCTAGGAATGCTCGCGTACAGGGAAAAGAAGATTTCTCGAATCTTCGTGAAATCATTTTCTTGCAAGGCGCGAAAGAGCGCCACGCGGTGCTCTACGCCTCGTCGGGCATTGCCGATCCACGTGCCCAGCAAGGCGGCGTTCAAGGCGCCTCGTACTTCGCGGTTCGGAAAACTCAGCGTGAACAACAGATCGTCCGCGATATCCTCTTCACCGGCGATGGTCAGATACCC
>JAITAJ010000274.1 GCA_031284185.1 Accumulibacter sp.
AGCCGATGGACAAGAACTGGCTTGCGGCGCTTCGCGCCGGGGGATGGAGGGGAAACCAAGTGCTCGGGGTCAGAGGGCAGTGGACAGAGGACAGAAGACAGAAGACAGAAGACAGAGAACCCGAGCGCTCGGTTTTTCCCTTCCGTATCCGGCGCGAAGCGCCGCAAGCCGACCTGTCTTCTGTCCCCTGTCTTCTCAAATATTCTGTCCCCGAATGAAGGAGATGAAATCTGATGGATGAGGGGCGCATCGAGTCAAACGGCCATAAGACCATTTGTCTCGCCTTTACCGGCGCCTCCGGCATGATCTACGGCATTCGCCTGTTGGAGTGTCTCCTGGCGGCGGGTTGTCATGTGAAGCTGCTCTATTCCCCGGCCGCCCGGATCGTCGCCCGGCAGGAAATGGCGCTGGAACTGCCCGCCGAGCCAGCCGGCGCGGAGACGTTTTTCAGGGCGCGTTGCGCGGAAACGCGCGGAACGCTGGCCGTTTTCGGCCACGAGGAATGGGCCGCGCCCCTCGCCAGCGGTTCCAACCCGCCGGACGCGATGATCGTTTGCCCGTGTTCCCTGGGCACGCTGGCGGCCATTGCCCAGGGACTGGCCGATAATCTGATCGAACGGGCAGCCGACGTGCTGCTGAAGGAAAGACGCAAGCTGATCCTCGTGCCGCGCGAAACGCCGTTTTCGGCGATCCACTTGGAAAACATGCTGCGCCTGGCACATGCGGGAGCGGTCATCCTGCCGCCCAATCCCGGCTTTTATCATCACCCGCGGCGCGTCGACGATCTCGTCGATTTCGTCGTCGCGCGCCTGCTCGACCAGGTGGGAGTCCCTCATTCGTTGATGCCGCGCTGGGGCGAACCCGGAGACGGCCTCTGACGATCGCCGTCAGAAAGTATCCCAGGCAAACTTGACGATCAGCGCGCTGATGACCGCCAGGAACACCCGGCGCACGAAACCGCTGCCGTGGCGCAACGCCAGATGCGTGCCGATGAACGAACCGCCGACGTTGGCCGACGCCATGACGGCGGCGGCGAGCGGCAGGAAAAAACCGTTGGGAACGAAGTAGCCGATCGCCGCCAGATTGGCCGCGATGTTGACCATCTTCGACGCCGCCGAGGCGTGCAGAAAATCGAACCCGAAAAAACGAATGAAAAGAAAGATCAGAAAGCTGCCCGCCCCCGGCCCGAAGAATCCGTCATAAAACCCCAGCGCCCCGCCCACGGCCACGGCACATCCGATCTGCCGGACGCCGGTCAGCCGTGGCCGGTGGATCGCGCCGAACTCCTTGCGCCGGAACGTATACACCGCGGTACTGATGAGCATGAACAGAATGATCGGTCGCAGCATCTCGCGCGGCAGCCAGACCACCGCCACGGCGCCGAGATAGGAGCAGGGGAGCGCCGCCAGCACTGCCGGCAGGATGCTTCCCCAGGGCATGGATACCCGACGCGCGTAGCGCCAGGCCGCATTGGTAGTACCGAGCACGCTGGCGATCTTGTTGGTACCGAGCAGCGCCGCCGGCGCTTCGCCGGGCAGCGCGGAAAACAGGGCGGGAACCTGAACCAGCGCGCCGCCGCCCACCACCGAATCGATGAAACCGGCGAAAAGCGAACCCAGCGCAAGCGCGGCTAGCTGCAAGGCTTCGATAGACAAGGACTCGCTCCTGATTTCGTTGGATGAGGCGCCATCATAAACCTCGTCGTTTCTGAAATCAGGAGAAGTCCGTTGCCTCCCGCTTTCCCCCGCCGATCACCCGGCACGAGACCAGAGTGCCAGAAGACAGAGGATAGAAGACAGAAGACAGGGAAACCGAACGCCCGATTTTTCGTCCTCGCTCCGGCGCGAAGCGCCCAAACCGACCTGTCTTCTGTCTTCTCAAGCCTCTGTCCTCTGAACCCCTGTCCTCTGAAACCGCGTGATAGAATTCCCGCTTTCACGCTTATCTCGCCAAATCCCAGACCAGAATGATTTCCGGCATACTCAAGAAGATTTTTGGCAGTCGCAATGATCGGCTGATCAAGCAGTATTCGGCGGCTGTGCGCAAGATCAACGCGCTGGAACAGGGCATCAGCGCGCTTTCCGACGACGAGTTGCGCGGCAAGACCGCCGAGTTCAAGGCGCGACTCTCCGACGGGGAAACGCTCGACGCGCTGCTTCCCGAGGCGTTCGCCGTGGTACGGGAAGCCGGCAAGCGCGTACTCGATCTGCGCCATTTCGACGTCCAGCTGATCGGCGGCATGGTGCTGCACGATGGCAAGATCGCCGAAATGCGTACCGGCGAGGGCAAAACGCTGGTCGCTACGCTCCCCGCTTACCTCAACGCGCTGACGGGCAAGGGCGTACATATCGTCACGGTCAACGATTACCTGGCCAACCGCGACGCGGAATGGATGGGACGCCTGCATCGCTTCCTCGGCCTCTCGGTCGGTGTCATCCTGTCGCAAATGGATCATGACGACAAACAGGCGGCCTACGCGGCGGATATCACTTACGGAACCAACAATGAATTCGGTTTCGACTATCTGCGCGACAACATGGCCTACGACGTCTCCCAGCGTTTCCAGCGCAAGCTGAATTTCGCCATCGTCGATGAGGTCGATTCGATCCTGATCGACGAGGCGCGCACGCCCTTGATCATTTCCGGCCAGGCCGAAGACCATACCGATCTGTACGTGCGCATGGACAAGGTCGCGCCAATGCTGATCCGCTGCCAGGAAGAGGACGGCCCCGGCGATTACTGGGTCGACGAAAAGGCCCATCAGGTGCTGCTCACCGAGGAGGGCCACGAACACGCCGAGGAAATCCTCGCGCGCGTCGGCCTGCTTTCCGGCGGCAGCCTGTACGACGCCTCCAACATCCTGCTGATCCACCACCTCTACGCCGCGCTGAAGGCGCATACCCTGTTCCTCAAGGATCAGCAGTACATCGTCAGCAACAATGAAGTCATCATCATCGACGAATTCACCGGACGGCAAATGCCGGGCCGCCGCTGGTCGGACGGTCTGCATCAGGCCGTCGAGGCCAAGGAAGGCGCGTCCATCCAGAACGAAAACCAGACGCTCGCCTCGATCACCTTCCAGAATTATTTCCGCATGTACGGCAAACTGGCCGGCATGACCGGCACCGCCGACACCGAAGCCTACGAGTTCCAGCAAATCTACGGTCTGGAAACGGTGGTCATCCCGACCAAC
>JAITAJ010000310.1 GCA_031284185.1 Accumulibacter sp.
CGCCGCGCTCCGTGATCGACAGGGAAGGCGCGAACAAACCCGCCGTCATTGCGGGCGCGGTGAAGCCTCCGGTTTTCTACTTCCGCCGCACGGCGCTGATCGTTTGCTCGTCCTTCAGATCGAATTCGATCTCGTCGCCGGCTTTCAGCCCTTGCAGCAGGGCGGGGTTGGCGATGGCGAAAGGCATGGTCATGGCGGGCCAGCCGAGGGCGGCGATGGGGCCGTGCTGGAGGGTGAGGCGCTGTTTTTCGGGGTCGATTTCCTTGACGATGCCCTGGCCGCTGGCGATGGGCGTTTGCGCGGCCCGCGCCTTGGCGGGGGCATGGCTGCCGTGATCGTGGTTGTGCTGCGCCAGGGCGGGGGGCGCGAGTGCAAGCGCGAGCGCGGCGAAGGCGGCGGCGAGAGGGAAGGGGCGGCGGGGTTCAGTTTGCGGTTTCATCGGGGACTCCTTGGGTGGGTGGAAGGGGGTTGGGGACGAGCCGCTTCGCTTCCCGGCGGCGCAGGAGGAGATAGAGCGCGGGGATGACAAAGAGGGAGAGAAGCGGCGCGGAGAGCATGCCGC
This sequence comes from Accumulibacter sp., assembly GCA_031284185.1. GTDB lineage: Bacteria > Pseudomonadota > Gammaproteobacteria > Burkholderiales > Rhodocyclaceae > Propionivibrio. Next base: position 563 of record JAITAJ010000310.1, read on the forward strand.
CGACCATCGGGGCGGCGATGCGGCTCATGACTTCGGAGCCTGCGCCCGCGCCGAGGAAGATGGGCAGGAGGCCCGCGACGATGACGGCGACGGTCATGGCCTTGGGGCGGACGCGCTGCACCGCGCCTTCGCGGATGGCGGCGGCGAGGATTGCGTCGCGGTCGGGGCGGGTCTGCCAATCGGGGGTTTTGGCGAGGGCTTCTTTCAGGTAGAGGAGCATGACGACGCCGAACTCCGCGGCGACGCCTGCGAGCGCGATGAAGCCGACGCCGGCGGCGATGGAGAAGTGGTAGCCCATGAGGTAGAGGAACCAGACGCCGCCCACGAGCGAGAGCGGCAGGCTCGCCATGATGAGGAGGGCTTCGTCGATGCGCGAGAAGGTGAAGTAGAGCAAGAGGAAGATGATGAGGAGCGTCACCGGGGCGAGCTGGCGGATTTTGGCGTTGGCGCGTTCCAGGTACTCGAACTGGCCGGAGTAGGCGATGGCGACGCCGGGCGGGAGCGTGAGTCCGGCGGCGACGGCGGCTTGGATGTCGCGCACGATGCTGGCGAGATCGCGCCCGCGCGCGTCGACGTAAACCCATGAGGAAAGCCGCCCGTTTTCGCTTTTCAGCATGGGCGGGCCATCGGCGATTCTCAGGGCGGCGAGTGTTTCCAGGGTGACGATTTCGCCTTTCGGGGTGACGATGGGCAGGCGCTTCAGGGCGTCGAGGGAATCGCGCCATTCGCGCGGGTAGCGCAGGTTGATGGGGTAGCGCGCCGGGCCTTCGATAGTTTCGCCGATGTTCATGCCGCCGACCAGCAGCGACACGGCGCTTTGCACGTCGGCGATGTTCATGCCGTAGCGCCCGGCGGCCTCGCGCGAGATGTCGATGTCGATGTAGCGCCCGCCGGTGAGCCGCTCGGCCAGCACCGAGGTGACGCCCGGCACCTGCTTCACGATGTCTTCGACGGCGATGGCCGCGGCCTCGATCGTTTGCAGGTCGGCTCCGGCCACCTTGATGCCGATGGGGCTTTTGATGCCGGTGGCGAGCATGTCGATGCGGTTCCTGATGGGGGGAATCCACAGGTTGGCGAGGCCGGGAATCCGCACGGCCTCGTCGAGCGCCCGCACGAGCATCGAAGGGGTCATGCCGGGCCGCCATTCATCGCGCGGCTTGAACTGGATGACGGTTTCGAACATTTCCAGCGGCGCGGGGTCGGTGGCGCTCTCCGCCCGCCCCGCCTTGCCGAAGACGCGCGCGACTTCCGGCACCGTCTTGATGAGGCGGTCGGTCTGTTGCAGCAGTTCGGCGGCCTTGCCCGCCGAGAGTCCCGGCAGCGCGGTCGGCATGTAGAGCAGGTCGCCCTCGTCGATGGCGGGCAGGAATTCGCCGCCCAGCTTCGAGACGGGCCAGAGCGCGGTGAGAAAGACGAGCGCGGCGATGGCGAGGGTCGCCCAGGGATGGGCAAGCGCCGCGTCGAGCCGTCCGGCATAGGCGCGGATGAGGAGCCGCGAGAGGGGATTCTTTTCTTCCGGCGGAATCCGCCCGCGTATCCAGTAGCCCATCAGCACCGGAATCAGGGTGACGGAGAGCGCGGCGGCGGCGGCCATGGCGAAGGTCTTGGTGTAGGCAAGCGGCGAGAAAAGCCGCCCCTCCTGCGATTCCAGCGCGAAAACGGGGATGAAAGAAAGCGTGATGATGAGGAGGCTGAAGAAAAGCGCGGGTCCCACGGCGGCGGCGGCCTCGCCGATGACGCGCCAGCGTTCCTCGCCTTCCAGCGCCGCGCCGGGGTGGGCGTCCTGCCAGGCTTCCAGCTTTTTGTGGGCGTTCTCGATCATGACGATGGCGGCGTCGACCATTGCGCCGATGGCGATGGCGATGCCGCCCAGCGACATCATGTTGGCGGAGACGCCGTCCGCGCCCTGGTAGCGCATGACGATGAAAGCCGCCAGCACGCCGAGCGGCAGCGAGATGATCGCCACCAGCGCCGAGCGCAGATGCCAAAGGAAAAGGGCGCAGACGAGGGTGACAGCGAAGAATTCCTCCAGCAGCTTGCGGGCGAGGTTGTCGACCGTGGCTTTTATCAGCGTCCCCCGGTCGTAGACCGGCACGATTTCCACGCCTTCCGGCAGGCTCTTTTGCAGGCGCGCGAGGCGGGCCTTGACCTCATTGATGGCCGCGTAGGCGTTCTTGCCGCTCCTCAGGATCACCACCGCGCCCGCCACTTCGCCCTCGCCGTCCAGTTCCGCGATGCCGCGCCGCATCTCCGGCCCGGTCTGTACACGGGCGACATCGCCCAGGCGCACCACGGCGCCGGAGGCGTCCGTCTTCAGGGGAATGGCGCGAAAGTCGGCCAGGCTTTGCAGATAGCCCGCCGCGCGCACCATGTATTCCGTCTCCGCCAGTTCCAGCGCCGCGCCGCCGGTTTCCTGGTTGCCCTTGGCGACGGCCATTTCGATGTCGGCGTGGCTGAGGCCGAAGGCCGCGAGCTTCACCGGATCGGGCGTGATTTGGTATTGCTTCACCATGCCGCCGATGGCGGCGACTTCGGCCACATCGGGCACGGTCTTTAGCTCGTATTTCAGGAACCAGTCCTGCAAGGCGCGCAAGTCCGCGAGGTTGTGGCGGCCGCTCCGGTCGATGAGCGCGTACTCATAAATCCAGCCCACGCCGGAAGCGTCCGGCCCCAGCGTGGGCGTCACTCCCTTGGGCAACTGCCCCGCCGCCTGGTTGAGATATTCCAGCACGCGCGCGCGCGCCCAGTAGAGATCGGCGTCGTCGTCGAACAGCACATAGACGAAAGAGACGCCGAAAAAGGAGAAGCCGCGCACGGTTTTCACCCCCGGCACCGACAGCATGGTGGCGGAGAGCGGATACGTGACCTGTTCCTCGACGATCTTCGGCGCTTGCCCTGGAAACGGCGCGCGCAGGATGACTTGCACATCGGATAAGTCCGGCAGCGCGTCCAGCGGCATCGACCGCGCCGCCCACACTCCCCATGCCGCCAGGGCGAGCGCCGCGAGCAACACGAGCGGACGGTGGCGGATGGCGGCGAAGATGAGACGGGCGATCATGACGCGGCCCTCCGGGAAACAGCGCCGCGCCGCGCCGCTGGCTTGAATCGCCGCGTGGATTGCCGCGCCGCTCTCGCGCCTCGCAATGACGAGGCTGAAAAAATCGTCCCCTGTTTCATGGTCTGCGCCCCCCGTTTCCCGGCTCCCGCTCCGCCAGGACTTCCAGCCGTTCGACCGCCGGGCCTTCGTCCGTAGCGGTGAAGTGGAAGCGCGCTTTTTGCCCAGGGGCGAGGTCATGGGCGAGGCCGGGCTTGGCGAGCGCGAACGGCATGGTCATGGCGGGCCATTCGAGTTCGGGAACCGGCTCGTGCGCGAGAACGATTTCATCCTCCGCCACCGACTGCACGACGCCGACGCCGGTATAAATCCGGCCGGGCGGCGCTGCCGCCGGGCGCGTCCCCATGCGCGCCAGCACACCGCGCAAGGAGGCTTCGGAGTCGATCATGAACTGGCCGGAGACGACGATGCGCTCGCCTTCCCCGAGCGCGCCGGAGAGGATTTCCGTTTTGCCGTCCGCCTCGATGCCGGGGGTGACTTCCACGGGAATGAAACGGCCTTCTTCCAGCGCGGCGATGACGACGTGACGCTTGCCCGTGGCGATGACGGCGTCCGTGGGCACGAGGAGCACCGCCGCTTTGTTTTGCGTTTCTTCCAGCCGGACGAAGGCCAGCATGCCGGGCCGTAGAATGCCTTTCGGGTTGGGCAGGGCCACGCGCACGCGCAGGGTGCGCGTTTCACGGTCTAGCTCCGGAATCAGGGCGTCGATCTTGCCTTCCAGCGTTTGGCCGGGCAGAGCGGTGAGCCGCGCCGCCGCTTTATCGCCGATGGCGAGCCGGGCCGCTTCGGCTTCCGGTACCCGCGCTTCGATCCAGACCTGATCGACGCCGTTGATGCGCGCCAGCGTTTGCCCGGGCATCACCGTCATGCCCTGGCGCAGCGCGAATTCCGACAACATCCCCGCGCGCGGCGCGTACAAGGTGACGATGGCGCGGGGCTGGCCGCGCCGTTCGAGTTCGCCGATCTGCCGGGCCGTCATGCCCAATTGCAGCAGGCGGCTCCTCGCGGCGGCGGCCAGTTGCGGCACGTCTTGCAAAACAAGGTATTCGCTTTGTGCCGCGAACCATTCCGGCACGCGAATATCCACGAGCGGCGCGCCCGCGCGCACGCGGTCGCCCGCGGCGAGCGGATAGGCGCGCTCGACGATGCCGCCGGTGCGCGCTTGCACGACGGAGACGCCATGTTCATCGAAGGTCACACTGCCGGAGACTTCGACAAAAGGATGTAGCGCGCCTTTTTCCACCGTCCCCAATTTGACGCCGAGGTTTTGCGTGAAAGCGGGCGCAAGTCCGAATCCGCTGTTTTCGCTCTGCGCCTCATCGGCGTAGCGCGGCACGAGTTCCATGTCCATGAACGGAGATTTGCCGGGCTGCGCGAAATGAGCGTCCGGCTTCATCGGGTCGTACCAATAAAGAACCTTGCGCGCGGTTTCCCCGGCGTTGGCGGCGGGCGTCGCCTCGTGCGCGTTGTGCGCGCCCAGACGCCAGCCGAGAAAAATCCCCGCGGCCAGCGCAAGGAAAAGGGAAAGCAACGTGTTGAAACGCGGCTTATTCATGATGGGTTTCTCCCCGTTGTTGCAGGAAATGAAGGCGGGCGCGCGCGGCGGCGCGCGCGGCTTCGAGGTCGACGGCGCGCAGTTGGGCGGCAATCCGCTGTTCACGCGCCTTGATGAGCATGTCGGCGGAACCCCCGCCGCCGGAAAACGCCGCTTCGGCCAGGGCAATCCCGCGATTCAACAACGGCAGGGTTTCTTGCGCGAGACGCCGCAGCATCGCGTCGAGCGCGGCCTCCTCGGCCAGCAGTTCCTCGCGCTGGCGCGTGAATTCCGCTTTTCGCAAGTCATGCTCGGCCTCGACGCCGGCAAGTTTCGCGCGCGCCGCCGCGATGCGCGGGTCCTGGCGGCTGCCGGAAAAAAGAGGGAGCGAGACGCCGACTTTCGCCATCATCATGGCGTTCCCCATGGCGTCCTGACCGAAGCCGATTTCCATGCTCCAGTCCGTGTCCTTGTCGGCTTGCGCCATCTGTAATTCCGCTTGGGCCATCTGGACGCGCGCCTGGCTGGCGCGCAGTTCGACGGCAGCCTCGGCGATCGCGCCGTCGGCGGTTCCGCTGCCGGGTTCTGGCGCGGAAGGACTGTCGACTATCGCGCCGGACGAGGCCGTCGGCGCATTTTGCGCCCAGGCGGGCAACACGCCGGAGGCGGCTTCAGTGGACGCCAAGGGGCCAATCCAGCGCGCGAGCCGGGCGCGGGTCAATTGCAGGTCACGCTGCAAAAGGTCGATACTGTCGTCGAGATTTTGCTGGTCGAGGAGCGCGCCCAGCGCCGCGTCCGGGTTGCCGCCGCCGGAGAGCGCGGCGACGCTCGTTTTTTGCCGCCGCTTGATTTCGTTGGCGTTCGCGCTCAGGAGCGCCTCTTTTTGCGCCAGAAAATAAAGCTCCAGCCAGAGCAGGCTCACTTCCCGGCGGGCGGCAAGCTGGGCGTATTCCCGCATCCGGGCGCTTTCCGCGCGCGCCGCTTTTGCTTTCTGGCGCTCGGCTTCCCGTTTGGAAGCCGCCGGAAACTCCTGCATCACCCCCAACATGCGCTTGCTGTCGTTGAAGCGGTATTGCGCGTCGCCTTCCAGCATGAAATCGTCGACCGACAAGACGAGACGCGGATCGGGCAACTGCCCGGCCGCCTTCGACGATTCTTCCGCCGCCGCCTCGCCCGCCGCGCTGGAAAGGACTTCCGGCGCGCGCGCGGCGCGCGACAGCGCCTCGTCGAGCGAAAGCGCCAGGGCTTCCCCCCGCGCGAGGAGGCACGCCAGACCGACCGCGAGGCCAGCCATGTGATTCCGATTCATGAATAAAACTCCCCGAAACGTCGGACGAACGGCGTTTGGGCAAACGCCGATGAACGTGTCGCCGCGCCAGGGGAGCCGTTTTCGGTTTACGGGACGCCGGATTGCCTTGTCGCGCCTCGCCTTTGGACGAGCGCGAGGAGCGAGACAATGACGAAACCAGGGGGCGGGATTCCGTCATCACGCGGAGCAATGCCCCGCGGCAATCCATGCCCCGGACGCGACAGGCTCTAGCGAGCGCGGCCAGGAATCAGGCGTATTGCCGGGGAGGACGGTAGATGCCCGCGACGCGGGCGGCAAGGCGCAGGGAGGGAGAAAAGGCGATGGCTTCCCGCGCGCCGGGAAGCATCGGAGAGAAAACCGTCATGGAAAGGATGCCCGCGAAACTGACGCAGCAATCCGATGGAGACTGCGAGTCGGCGGACACCGGGTCATCCCCTTGCTGCCCCGCGTCGGCGGCATGACCGTGGTGAGGCGTCATGGAAGACGCATCGGCATCCGCCGTCATGGATTCGTGACAGGTCATCGTCATCGCGGCGGACGCGCCAGTCATCCCCTTCATGCCGGAAGCAAACGCCATCCCGCCCGGAAACGCGGCAAACAGGACGAAAAAGGCCAGCAGGAAGAGGGAGCGTCGGGAATGCATGGACGCTATATAGCAGAAGAACGAATGGATCGTCAAGACGGAAATGGCGGGAATGCGCATCGCGCCTGCCAGGCGAAACGGCCTGGTTTTTCCCTTCTCTTTTCCATGGGAGGCAAGGGCGCTGGCGTCAAGGGTCCGGCGAATGGAAATCTTCACGGCGCGCGTCAGGGGGAGATTGTGATTCCGCCGTTCTGTCACTCGTTTTCGTCAACGCTCGATCCAGCGCGTACAGGCGTTCCGGCGTGCCGACATCCAGCCATTGACCGTCGTAGCGTTCGCCGCTGACATGACCGGCGGCGGCGGCCTGGCGGAGCAGGGGCGCGAGTTTGGCGGAACGATTGGGATCCAGGCGGGCAAAGAGTTGCGGAACATAAAGACCAATGCCGGAAAAAGTCAGGCGGTCGCTGGCGGCGTTGCCGACCTTGCCGTTCTTGTCCAGACTGAAGTCGCCTTGCGGATGATGCGCGGGGTTATCGACCAGCAGCAGGTGCGCCAGATTGTCTTGCAACGGCAAGGTGAAAGCCTGCGCCGGATCCCAGTCGCAGAAAATGTCGCCGTTGATCACCAGAAAAGGCTGTTCGCCCAGAAGCGGCAGAACGCGGGCAATGCCGCCCGCCGTTTCCAGCGCGCCCGGAGGTTCGGGGGAATAAACGATTTTCAGGTTCCAGGCGTCGCCATTGCCCAGAGCGCCCTGAATCTGGTCGCCCAGATGCGAAACATTGATGATGACGTGCCGGAATCCGGCGGCGGACAGGCGTTCAAGCTGCCAGACTATCAGCGGCTTGCCGCCCGCGGACAGCAACGGCTTGGGCGTGCCGTCGCTCAAGGGACGCATGCGCTCGCCGCGGCCAGCGGCCAGAATCATGGTTCTCATAATCTCTCCATCACGGCTGGAGCCAGGACTCAGAAGGTCAGCCCGCTTTCGGCGCTGGTGTTTTCCAGCGCGTCAAACAGGGTCAGCAAAGGTTTCAGCGCATTGTAGCGGTTTGCCGTTTTTTTCGCATAGGCGACAAAGCGCGGCAGGTCATCGAGATAATGCGCCTTGCCGTCACGGTAATTGAGACGGCAGAAAATGCCCAGCACCTTCAAATGGCGTTGCAGTCCCATCCATTCGTAGTCCCGCCAGAAATCGCCGAAATCGGCAGGCACGGGCAGCGCCGCCGCCCGCGCTTTTTCCCAGTAGCGCACGACCCAGTCAAGTTCCTGCGCCTCTTCCCATGAAATGAAGGCGTCGCGAAAAAGCGACACCACATCATAGGCAATCGGGCCATGGACCGCGTCCTGAAAATCCAGCACGCCGGGCGTGGGCGCGGCGGCGCTTTCCACCACCATCAGGTTGCGGGGCATGAAATCGCGGTGCACGAAAACCCGCGGCTGCGCCAGCGCGGCGTCGGTGAGCCGCTGAAAAAGCGTGTCCAGATCCTGTTGCTGCGCGGCGGTGAGCGTCTTCCCCAGATGGCGCGCGATGAACCATTCGGGGAAAAGCTGTAGCTCCCGCCGCAGCAAGGCCGCGTCATAAGGCGGCAGCACGCCGGGGCGAGAAGCGCGCTGCCAGCGCGTCAGCGCATCGAGCGCCGACCGCATCAGCGTGTCGGCAAGGCCGGGATCGGCCTGCAAGGCGGCAAGATACCCAACGCGCCCCAGGTCGGAGAGCAGCAGGAATCCGTTTTCCACATCGGCGATTTCGATGTCCGGCACGCAAACGCCCGCCCCGGCCAGCAGGGCGGCAACCCGGAGGAAGGGACGGCAATCCTCCTTGTCGGGCGGCGCGTCCATCAGGATGCGCGTGCCGCCGTCCGGCAGGGCAAGGCGAAAATAGCGGCGAAAACTGGCGTCGGCGGAGGCGGGCGTGACGCTTATCCCGCCGTCGGAATACCGCAAGGCGACATGCCGGGCTATCCATTGCTGGATTTGTTGATCACGGGACATGCGAGACGGAAAGGCTTCAGGTTAGAATAGCAGGATTTTAACATCGGGGACGCCAGCGCTCGCCCCCTTTATTTGCCGTCACGTCGCCCGCCAAACCATGAAACCACTGCGTTACCGCCCCATCGCCCTTGCCTTGCTCTGTCTTTTCGCCAAAGCACAGATGGCGCGGGCGGCAACGAATCTTGCCGTGGCCGACGCCACGCCGGGACGCGCGGCATATGCCGCGGCAACACCCGACGAATCCGCGCCGCCGCCGCAAAACCTGGCGCAAATCGAAGGCGGCGACGATGCGGTCGCAAGCGGCGACGACGAACGCGGCGAAACGGACGCCTCGCCGGACAAGACCACCATTTCCGCCGAAAAAATCAGCGGGCAGGCGGATGAAATCACCCGCGCCAAAGGCGATGTCCGCCTGCGCACAAAAGACACGCAAATGTTCGCGGACGAAATGGATTACTACCTGCTGGAAGACGAAATCCGCGCCAGCGGCAATGTGCGCGTCTTTCAGGAAGGCGCGGAGGTCAGCGGACCGTATCTGCAACTGAAAATAGCCGAAAAAATCGGTTATCTGGATGACGCCCGCTATAGAATCAGCCGTTTTATCGAACGCCCGCGCGACAGACAGAATTATCTGCCGGGACAGACGGAAGCCTTGCCCGCATTGCCGGCGCGCTTGAGCGCCGGTTACGGACAAGCGGCGCGCATTCATTTCGACGGCGAAAACCAGTTTCGCATCGAAAACGGCACCTACTCCACCTGCAAGCCAGACGCCGACGTGCGGCAGGACTGGTTCGCCAAAAGCGGCGACATCAAGCTGGATTACGACGAAAACAACGGCGTGGCGCGCGACGCTACCTTGTACTTCAAGGATGTGCCCTTTCTTTACATGCCCTACCTTTCTTTCTCGCTCAACAATCAGCGCAAGTCTGGCGTGCTCGCGCCGACCTTTTCCTCCTCCACGCGCACCGGGCTGGATTTGTCCATTCCCTACTACTGGAACATCGCCCCCAACTATGACGCGACCATAGAGCCGCGCATCATGAGTAAACGCGGGCTGCAAATCGGCACGGAAATCCGCTACAAGGATCATTACGCCGACAGCGAAGCGCGTCTCGAAATTCTGCCCCGGGACAAACAGTATGCCGAACGCCGCTACGCCTTTGATCTTCGTCACGCGCAAAAC
>JAITAJ010000265.1 GCA_031284185.1 Accumulibacter sp.
CGATTCCCGGCTTTCCGGGGCCATTTCCCCGACAAACCCTTCCGTTTATCTCCAAGTCATATTCGCTCTCTCAATCCCTGTCTAACTCCCTTCTGTTTGCTCACTTGTTCAGCGCTTCCTTAGGTTTGCCCGGTTCTGTAGCACATGAATTGTCCGCTTTTTTGCTGGCGTACCCGGCGGACAACTCAGGCGGCCTGTTGTAGCCCGGTGTCCAACTTCCCTTCCGGCGTGTGACTTGCCAACTTGCGTGGTCCATGCAGCGTCGGCACGGCAAACCGCGCATTGAAGCGGGGATGATAGACTTCCTCCAGGTAGCGGTTGGCCGAGACCCTGTCGCGGATGCCCGCCATTGCCAACGCCCTGGGCAACCGCCCCTGATGTGTGGCAAACGCCCTCTCCGAGCGACCTCGCGCCTCTGGCGAATACGCCGCGATCATCTCGACGCCCAACTGCCGCATCGCTTGGCCAAATTGCGTCGGATACCACTCGTGAAAGTGCCGCGCGTTCCAGTCCTCGTGCCGCTGACGGTATCGTTCCTGCATCGCCATGACTTCATCGACCGGCACCGCACGATTCGCACTGCCTTCCAGACGATGATCCAGGAGTTCCTCCTGACCCGCCTCATAGACCCCATCCTCACAGTGACCATGGCGACCGGACAGATCGCACGCTACAAATCCGGACAGATCAAAAGATCGCGACAGATTATGATAACCGCCTTGCCGGTCAGCACGCTGGCGCTGTACAATGCTGCGGCAGCATCCGGTTCCTGCGGATTCATGGGGAAATATCTGAACGATGCCATGATTACGGAAATTACGATAATTGCAATCGTTAAACCCCGGCGCTATCGAACGAAAAATCGTGGGATCCCTGTATGTATACTGAGCAAAGGCGGCGCCTGGTGGATTGGGTGCGTCTGCAACTGACCGGCGACAGCCGGTCGGGTGACGCGCGTACGCTGCCCGATGAAATCCGTGGCGTTCTGCCGACGGAGCGTTTTCCCTGCGGCGCCCTGTATCCGGTTTCCAGCGATGGAGAGGGCATGGACCCCGCCACAGCGGACGAGATCGAAACGGAGCCATCCGGGGACGAAACACCGAAGACCAACGCGGAGCCATGCGTTGTCCGCCGCTATATTCCACCTTCCTCAATGGGTTTTTCCTTTTATGTCGAGGGCAGTGACATCCGGTTTCAGGTTCTGTGCGCCGCCTGCCGCTATGAACGCCGTGAAAGAGATGAACGCGGGCGTTTCATCAACGAATGGACGCAAATTTTATTGCCAGAAGAAGTGGAGATTTTCCCCAAGCAGCAAGCACAGCCTCCTCGTCAGCAGCTGCCTGTATTGGGTCGTTTGGCGGCGGTGGATGTGCTGTGGCGTCCTTTTGGCGTGGGCTGGATTGTCACCGTCACTTTGTGCAACACCCAGGAAATGGAGGAAAAAAGCAAGGATTACGCCGCTGGACGCGCGGAAAAAACCCTGTTTGCGGCGAATTTGCGTTGCGTGATGGAAAGCGGGGAAATCGGCGTGTATCCGCGTGTGGATCGCGCCCTGCTGGATGCGGAAGAACAGGAAATCGAGCTGCAATACGCCAACCGGCGCATTTATGCCATTGGGCATGGCTGCGCGGTGGATTGGGAGGAGCGGGAAGGAAGGATACACACGCTGCGCGCCGACCCCATGCCGGTGGTCGAAGTGCCGCAGGTCACGGCGGATACGGGAGCAGACGGCGATCCCGCGCTTTCACTTGCGCGTCTTTCCCAAAACGACGAATGGCATGCGGGAACCGGGCGGGAACTGGCTGGATTCATCGACGGATATGGCAACTGGGTTCTTGCGCGAGGTGATGCCGCAAACAGATTGCCGACAGAAGACCGGGAAACGGGAAAACGCATCGTCGACCGGATGAAGGCTGCAATTTCCCGTATGCGCGCGGGTCTCGCCCTGCTGGAAAAGGACAGGAACGTCCAAAAGTCCTTTGCTCTGGCGAATCGCGCCATGCTTGACCAGATGCGCCAGCATGACCTCGTTTCCGGCAACGAGCGGCCTTTGGAATCCTATCGCTGGCGGCCTTTCCAGCTTGCTTTTTTGTTGACCGTGCTGGAATCCGCCGTGAATGAGGAAAGCGATTTCCGCGATACGGTTGATCTCATCTGGTTTCCCACCGGCGGCGGCAAGACCGAAGCCTATCTGGGTCTGATCGCCTTCCTGATCGTCCTGCGGCGCTTGCGTTTCCCCGCGGCGAGCGGCGGCACTGCCGTGCTGATGCGCTATACCCTGCGTCTGCTCACGCGCGACCAGTTCCTGCGCGCGACGCGCCTCATCTGCGCGCTGGAACGGATCCGTCGCGAACGCGATGATCTGGGCGATGAACCCATCAGCATCGGCATGTGGGTGGGAAACGCGAGCAGCCCCAACACCTTCCAGGCGGCCAACGATGCGATCATCAAGGCGCGGCAAACGGGCGGCAAGCCGTCGCTCGTCATCGACCGTTGCCCGTGGTGCGGCAAAGCCTTTGCCATCGACGATTACCGCGCTGACCTGACAAGGTTCCAGTTTCGTTGCCGCAATCCGGAGTGCGCGTTCGGCGCGGCGCAAGACGGCATCCTGCCCTGCAATGTCGTCGATGAGGCGCTCTATGAACAGCCGCCGACCCTGCTCATCGCCACGCTCGACAAGTTCGCCCGGCTGACCTGGGAGGAACGGACAAACGCCTTCTTTGGCGGCAAAGCGCATCGTCCGCCGGAATTGATCATCCAGGATGAATTGCACCTGATCGCGGGCGCGCTGGGATCGGTGGCGGGGCTGTACGAAGCGGCGCTGGACACGGTGCTGCGATCGCGCGGCATGTATCCGAAATACATCGCCTCGACGGCCACGATCCGCATGGCAGCGGAACAGGTCAGACGGCTGTATGGCCGGGAGGTCGCCGTGTTTCCGCCGCCGGGTCTGGATTGCGACGATTCCTTCTTTGCCCGCACCGTGCCGCTTTCAGTGCGTCCGGGACGGATGTATGTCGGTTATTTTTCCCCCATGCAGAACCGGCAGCAATGTCTGGCGCCGCTCGCCGCCGCCTTGTTGCTCGCGCCCCTGGCGCTGTTCGGGGAAGAGAAAGATGCGGATGACCTGCTCGACGCCTGGTGGACGCAGGTGGTGTATCACGGCAGCCTGAAAGGGGTCGGCAACAGCCATACGGTCTTCGAGCACGACGCGCGCGAATTCATGCGCCTGCTGCTCGAACCCCCGGCGGCGGAAGAAAGACAGGAAAATCCGGCAGCGCGGAAACGCCCGATCATCGCGCAATTGACCAGTCAGCAGACGGCGGAAGAAAACGCCGCGATCTTCGCGCAATTGAAAAAAGGTCGCGAAGATGCCGATTGCCTGGACGCCGCGCTCGCCACGAACATGGTTTCCGTGGGGCTGGACGTGGCGCGGCTGGCCTTGATGGTCATCAACGGGCAGCCGCTGACGACGGCGGAATACATCCAGGCCAGCAGCCGCGTGGGGCGCGGCGAGGTGCCGGGCATCGTTTTCGCCAACTACTACCGGGATCAGGCGCGCAGCCTGTCGCACTACGAGGGGTTTCGCTCCTATCATGACGCCTTTTACCGCTTTGTTGAGCCGACCAGCGTGACGCCCTACACCTATCAGGCCAGAGCGCGCGCGCTCCATGCCGCGTTGGTGATTGCCGTCCGGCATTCCTGCGCCGATTTGCTGGGCAACGGGACCGCGGGCAGTTTCAATACGGAAGCGCCAAACGTCGCGCGGGTCATCGAACTGCTGGCGAGGCGCTGCGAGGAATCCGCGCCCAAAGACCAAGAGAAAGAAATCACCGAACATCTTCGGCGTTTGGCGGAGGAATGGAAAACCGAGGCGGCGCGCTGCCGGGAAAATCGTCGGGCGCTGGATTACCAGGTTCCCGATAATGACACGGGACGGGATCGCCTGTTGTATGCCCATGACGCGAAGATACCTGGTCTGTGGCCGACGCTGAATTCCATGCGCAACATCGAGAACATGGCCTTGTTCAAGGTATTGTGAAAAATGAAACTGCTGCCCGTCCGCTTTTCCCACCTGTTGAGCCATAGCGGCGTCGGCGCGATCGTGCGCGCGCCGGAAGGGTTGGTGGTGGTACAGGACATTCGCCAATGGACGGATCACGGGAAACCGGCGGGCGAGATCATCCCCTACGTGGAGCGGGTGCGCTCTGCCCTGGGTATTTCCCAGATTCTGCGGGAACCGCCGGTCGCGCGGGAAGGCCAGAATGGACAGGTGGATGGCGTCTGTGTTCCCGTGACGCGCTTTCCGTTCTGGATGCGCTGTCCGCACTGTGAGAAACTGCATTACAAGCCCTGGCGCGCGCAGGAAAACGATCATCCCCGTTGCGATTGCGACAAGCATTCATTGTTGGAGCAAGTCGCCTGGGTGCTGGTCGATCCAGCGGGCTATCTGTCGGATGTGCCGTGGCCCAATTTGTTGCACAAGGGCGCAGGAAACCCGAAGCAACAGCAATGCAAGATACGTGACAAGCTGTATCTAAAAGAGCAGCAGCAGGGGCAATACCTCCTGCAATGCAAGGCATGCGGCGCGGAGAACATCTTCCACGGCGATGAGCGGATGGGATTTGGCATGTTCTCCATGCAACCCTGGGCGAAGGAAATGCCGCCGGTGCTGGTCAATGACGCCGCGCCGTCCTCGGCGGACAACGCCGGATCTCTTGCGAAAGTCCTGCCCGTGAATGACGCCCGGGTCTATTCGCCGGTTTCCGAACGGGTTCTCGTCATTCCCCCGGAATCCCGCATGCGCCGGGGAACGGTGGAGGATCGCCTGTACCGGAATTCCCAGGATCGCGCCTCAGTGGATGCCGCGCGACCCCCTTTGGCGAGAAAAGGCGCCTTGCGGACACTGGCGGAAAAGCATCGGTGCACGGTAGGGGACATCGAAAGGGCGCTTGCCGAAATCGAGCGCGGCTATCCCCTGTATGGTCAAAGTTTTACGCCGGGCATGCTGCGCGAGAGTGAATTTCGGGCCTTCCTGGAATCCCTGCCCGACCAGCGCGACGATGAGGATTTCGTCAACCGGGATCGTAGCGCGGAGTGGCAGGCGCTCTGCCGGACGCTGCCGCCTGACCTTCGGGCTGAAGTCGCGCCAATCCGCCATCTGGTTCGCGTCGATCGCCTCAAGGCAATCCAGGTTTTTCGCGGTTTCCGGCGCATGCAAGGAAAAGAGCCAACGCCTGCTGACCTCATAGACAAAAGCGACTGGCTTCCGGCCATCCAGCTTTACGGCGAAGGGATTTTCCTTGCGCTGGAGGAAACCCTGCTTTCCCGCTGGGAAGGCAACGCGGTGGTTCTCGCGCGGACAGGACAACTGCTCCCGCGTTTTCAGCAATCCGGACGCGACCAACCCAATCCGCTTTCGGCGCGCTTCCTGCTCCTGCATACGCTTTCGCATCTTCTGATCCGGCAACTGGAAGCCGAGGGCGGCTATCCCGCCGCCTCGCTCTCCGAGCGCATTTACTGCGGTCATGCGCCCGGCAGGATGGCCGGAATCCTCCTCTACGTCGCTGTTCCCGACCTTGCCGGCTCACTGGGCGGCCTGGCGGAATTGGCCGAGCCGCGGCGCTTTCTGGGTATCCTGGTAAAG
>JAITAJ010000380.1 GCA_031284185.1 Accumulibacter sp.
TCGGTGGTCGGTATCGGGGCATGGGCCATCGGCGGCGACAGCATGTGGGGAGCGAGCGACGACGCGGAGTCGGCGCGCACCATCCATCGCGCGCGGGAGCTGGGCGTCACGCTGCTCGACACGGCGCCGGCGTATGGGCTGGGACACAGCGAGGAGGTCGTCGGCAAGGCGCTGGCCGGACGGCGCGGCGATTACGTGCTGTCTACGAAATGCGGGCTGCGTTGGGACATCCAGGAAGGCGCCTTCAAGATGGAGCGCGACGGCGCGCGCATCGTGATCAATACGCGCCCCGAACGGCTCGTCGAAGAAATCGAGATGAACCTGCGCCGCCTCCAGACCGACTACATCGATATTTACATCGTGCACTGGCAGGCGCTGCCGGAGTTTCCCACGCCGATCGCCGATACCATGGGCTGCCTTGCCAAGCTCAAGAAGCAGGGGAAGATTCGCGCGATCGGCGCTTCCAACCTGAGCGACGCGCAGTTTCTGGAATACGTCCGGGCGGGCCAGCTCGATCTGATCCAGGAAAAGTACAGTATGCTCGACCGCGGCGTCGGCGACCGGCTGTTCGGCCTGTGCGATCGATACGGCGTGACCTTCCAGGCTTATTCCCCGCTGGAGCGCGGCATCCTGACCGGAAAGATCACGGCCAGTTCGCAGGTATACATGGGCACGGCGCGCAATCAGGTCAAATGGTTCCAGCCCGAGAATCTGGCGAAGATCGCGGCCCTGGCCGGGCAATGGGCGCCGCTGTGCCGGAAATACGATTGCACGATGACGCAACTGGTGATCGGGTGGACGGCGGCGCAAGGCAACGGCGGCAACGTCAATGTCCTGTGCGGCGCGCGCAAGCCGCACCAGATCGAGGATAACGCCAAGGGCGGCGACATCGTCCTCGACGCGGCGGACGTGGCCGCGATGCGCCGGGATGTCCAGAAGATAGAAACTTGAGGAGACAGGAGACAGAAAAACCCGAGCGCTCGGGTTTTTCGTCCCTCTCCCGGCGCGAAGCGGCGCAAACTCATCTGTCTTCTGTCTTCTGAACTCTGATCTTTTCCAGCAGCGTCGTCGTCGACGTCGGGTGGATGAAGGGGATCGACACGACCGTGCCGCCCCAGCCGGTGACTTCGGCGTTGCCGACGATTTTCTCGATCGGCCAGTCGCCCCCCTTGACCAGCACGTCGGGACGGCAGTCGAGGAGGCGCGCGAGCGGGGTGTCCTCGTCGAACCAGGTGAGCAGCGAGACGCATTCGAGCGCCGCCATGACCGCCAAACGGTCGGCCAGCGCGTTGACCGGACGGTCGCTCCCCTTGCCCAGACGCTTGACCGAGGCGTCGGTATTGAGGGCGACCACCATCGAATTCCCGAGCGCGCGCGCCTGCGCCAGCAGCGTGACGTGGCCGCGATGCAGGATGTCGAAACAGCCGTTGGTGAACACCAGCGGACGGGCCAGCCGCGCGACGCGCGCGGCGAGACGGGCGGGATCGGTGATTTTGCTTTCAAAGGCGGGCGCGGGGCAGGGATTCATCGCAAGACTCCGTTCGTTTGGCAGCCACCCGGACAATTCTAAATGAAAGCGCGCCGAACGGATGAAGCCGCCGGATTTCCTGCCAAGCGTCACACAAGACACAAACAGACATGGCGCGTACTCAAATTCGCAAGAAAAAAGACATCGTTCGGTATACAATTTCCGCCACTGCCTCGACGGGAAGACACGAATTCTTTGAGCGCCGGAATCAAAAGACAACGTGTTTGTCGATGTATCGAATGAATCGGTGCGCTTTGTTCGCGGATTCCACAGGCCGGACGGGCCAGGCCGGCAATTTCCCATTCGTTCAGACCAGACATCGGGCCGCGGGTTTTCTGTCGTGAATCGGTTTTTTCATTACTCTGGAAACAAGCATGAATACTCAGAAACTGGACCATTTATTGGAGTTGCAGGCCAAAGCGCGCCTGGGCGGCGGACAGGACAGGATCGACAGGCAGCATGCGCAGGGCCGCCTGACGGCGCGGGAACGGATCGATCTCTTGCTCGACCCAGGCTCGTTTGAAGAGTTCGACATGTTCAAGACACACCGCTGCCGCAATTTCGGCATGGAAAAAACGGTGTATCCGGGGGACGGCATCGTCACCGGGCACGGCACGGTCAATGGCCGGATCGTCTATGTCTACGCGCAGGATTTCACGGTCCTCGGCGGCTCGCTGTCCGAGACGATGGCCGAAAAAATCTGCAAGCTCCTGGATCTGGCGATGAAGAACGGCGCGCCGCTGATCGGCCTCAACGACTCGGGCGGCGCGCGTATCCAGGAAGGCATCGAGAGCCTGGCGGGATTCTCGGAAATATTTCTGCGCAACGTGATGGCCTCCGGCGTCGTGCCGCAGATTTCGGCGATCCTGGGGCCGTGCGCGGGCGGCGCCGTCTACTCTCCCGCGCTGACGGACTTCATCGTCATGGAACGGAAGAATTCGTACATGTTCCTCACCGGGCCCAAGGTGGTGAAGTCGGTGTGCCACGAGGACGTGACGGTCGAGGAACTCGGCGGCGCCGACATGCACTCCGCGCAGAGCGGCGTGTCCGACTACGCGGCGGAATCGACCGCCGACGCCATCGCCTACATCCAGCGCCTGCTCTCCTTCATTCCGCAGAACAACCTCGAAACGGCGCCGGTCCTGCCTTGCGCCGACCCGGTCGACCGTCCGTCCGAAGCGCTGCGGACGATCGTGCCCGACAACGCGAACATGCCCTACGACATGAAACAGGTCATCCTGGAGACGGTCGACAATGGCGATTTCTTCGAGATCAAGGAGAAGTTCGCGCCCAACCTGATCGTCGGCTTCGCCCGCTACAACGGCGTGGCCGTCGGCATCGTCGCCAATCAGCCGGCCTACCTCTCCGGCGTGCTGGACATCGATTCGTCGGTCAAGGGCGCGCGTTTCGTCCGTTTCTGCGACTGTTTCAACATCCCGCTGGTCACCTTCGTGGACGTTCCGGGTTTCCTGCCCGGCACCGCGCAGGAATACGGCGGGGCGATCCGCAACGGCGCCAAGATTCTGTACGCCTACGCCGAGGCGACCGTGCCCAAGATCACGGTGATCACCCGCAAGGCGTATGGCGGCGCCTATTGCGTGATGTCGTCCAAGCACCTGCGCGGCGACGTCAACTATGCCTGGCCGAGCGCCGAGGTGGCGGTGATGGGCGCGCGCGGCGCCGTCGAGGTGCTGCACGCCCGACAGGCGAAATCCGCCGAAGACCCGAAGGCTTTCCTCGCAAAGAAGGAGGAGGAATATCACGAGACCGTCTCCAACCCTTACGTCGCGGCGGAACGCGGTTATGTCGACGACATCATCGTTCCGGCGAATACCCGCGCGCGCATCGTCAAGGCGCTGGCGCTCACGCAGAACAAGCGCGACATCAACCCGGCCAAGAAGCACGGAAACATCCCGTTGTGACGGACGGAAATCGAGGAGCGAACGATGAAGATCAGACAGAAGCGGGTGGCGGCGGCGCTGGCGGCCGTCGATCTGTATTTGCGGCAGGAAGAAGAGACGGCGGCCGCGGCGGCCGCCGGGGGACCGTCCGCGCCGCGCGTCGCCGCCGAACCGGGGAACTGGGCGCAGGCCGGGCGCCTGGACGCGATGAACATGCGCCGCTTGATGCAGCTTCGCGCCTTCGCGTCTGCCCGATGAATTTCACGTATTTACTTTTGCAACCATTGTGGAGCCTGACATGACTGACAGTGTGGTAATGACCGAGATGAACTATGGCAGCGACCGTCCGCGGGCGGCCAACCCGGTGAGGATCCAGGATTTGTCGCTGCGCGACGGCCACCAGTCGCTGTTCGCCACGCGCGGGCGCACCGAGGACATGATCCCGGTCGCCGAGATGATGGACGAGATCGGCTTCTGGGCCGTGGAAACCTGGGGCGGCGCGACCTTCGACACGATGCACCGCTT
>JAITAJ010000072.1 GCA_031284185.1 Accumulibacter sp.
CCTCAAAGTCGGCACACACGCTGGCGAAGATGCCGGAAAGGTCGTCCAGGATTTCTTTTGTGAACACCTCGCGGCGGTATTGGGTCACAAAGAGACCCAATGAACGTGCATCAGGAAAACACCGTTTCTGCCACGCCGAATATCTTTGTCATCGTTCATGGACCAAAGTATCATGCTGGGCAGCAAGATAGCGACAGCCTTTCAGGGCTGCCGGTCTGACTCCATTGGGGAGCGGTCCGCATCCCATCCCCAATGGCCGCGGTCGAAACCCCGGCCGTAAGAAAGGGATATCGACCTTCGCGCCGCCCTGAAGGGTGGGGTTTCAAACCGGAGTCAGTTTTACGATGATGAATACACCGGAATCCATCGATTTGCCGGAATTTTTGTCCGCGCGGGGCACCATCCGCCTGCCCGGCTCGAAGAGCATTTCCAACCGGGCCTTGCTGCTGGCCGCGCTGGCCGAAGGGAATACCGAGATACACGGTCTGCTCGAATCCGACGATACGACGTACATGCGGGAAGCTCTGTGCCGGCTTGGCGTGGAAATGACTCCGCTCGATGCCGGCGTCTGGCGCGTGCGGGGCGCCGGGGGGATTTTTCCGGTCAGGCGGGCCGAACTCTTTCTCGGCAATGCCGGGACGGCGTTCCGTTCGCTGACCGCGGCCCTGGCGCTCGGTGGCGGCGGCCAGCGCGATTACCTTCTGTCCGGCGTGCCGCGCATGTACGAGCGGCCCATCGGCGACCTCGTCGACGCCTTGCGCCGGCTCGGCGCCGACATCGCCTACCGGGGAGAAGCCGGGTATCCGCCGCTCGCCATCGGCCCGGCGGCAATCCGCTCCGGCGGCGTGGTGCGCATCCGCGGCGACGTGTCGAGCCAGTTTCTGACCGGCCTCTTGCTGGCATTGCCCTTGACCGGCGCCGAGACCACCGTCGAAGTCGTCGGCGAGCTGATCTCCAGGCCCTACGTCGAAATCACGCTGTCCATGATGGCGCGCTTCGGCGCGCGGGTCGAGCGCGAGGGGGAGCGGCGCTTCGTCGTGCCGGCTGGCTGTGTCTATCGTTCGCCCGGCGTCGTCCGGGTCGAGGGCGATGCTTCGTCGGCCTCGTATTTTCTGGCGCTCGGGGCGATCGGCGGCGGTCCGCTGCGCGTCGAGGGCGTCGGAGAGGATTCCGTCCAGGGCGACGTGCGCTTCGCCGACGCGCTGGCGCGAATGGGCGCGCGCATCACGATGGGGCCGGACTGGATCGAGGCCGGCGCGCCCACCGCCGGGAAATTGCGCGGCATCGAGCTTGATTGCAACGCCATTCCCGACGCGGCGATGACGCTGGCGACCACGGCGCTGTTCGCCAGCGGGCCGACGACCCTGAAGCGGATCGCCAGTTGGCGCGTGAAGGAAACGGATCGCCTGGCCGCGATGGCAACCGAGCTGAGAAAGCTCGGCGCCACGGTCGAGGAGGGCGAGGATCATCTGCGGATAAGGCCTCCGGCGGCCTTCGTTTCGCCTCTCCAGGGCATCGGCACTTACGGCGATCATCGCCTCGCCATGTGCTTTTCGCTCGCGTCGCGCGGCGTGCCGGTGCGCATCAACGATCCGGCTTGCGTGAGCAAGACTTTTCCCGACTATTTCGCGCGCTTTGCCGAAGTCGCGCGGGCCGTGCCGGTGATCGCCATCGACGGGCCTTCGGCCTCGGGCAAGGGGACGATCGCCGCCCGGGTGGCCGGCGAGCTGGGCTGGCATTACCTGGATTCCGGCGCCATCTATCGCCTGACCGCGCTGGCCGCCCGGCGGGCCGGCGTTTCCTGGGACGATGAGGCTGGCGTGGCCCGGATCGCCGCGGAACTGGACGCGCAATTCGACGAGCATTCGATCCGTCTGGCGGGCGAGGACGTCGGCGACGCCATCCGCCACGAGGACATTTCCGCCGGCGCTTCGCGCATCGCCGCCCTGCCGTCGGTGCGCGGGGCCTTGCTTTTCCGGCAGCGCCTGTTCCGCCGCGCGCCGGGCCTGGTGGCGGACGGCAGGGACATGGGTTCCGTCGTCTTTTCCGACGCGCAGACCAAGGTTTTTCTCACGGCGAGCGTCGAGGCGCGCGCCCGGAGACGTCATAAGCAGTTGATGGAAAAAGGAATCGCTGCTAATATCTCGCTTCTTTTGCTGGACCTGTGCGAACGCGACCTGCGAGACAGTCAGCGCGGCGCGGCGCCACTAAAGCAAAGTGAAGGGGGCTACCGGCTTGATACGACGAACCTGTCCATCGGGGAAACCGTGGCGCAGGTTCTGACGTGGAGCCGGATGGCCGGGTAGCGCCGGGCGCGGCGAATGCCGTCGATTTCGTCCGCCCGTTCTGGTGTCGCCGGGACGATTTTCCCTGTGCCGGCGACGTTGTTCAACTCAGGCAAGCCGCCGTGCGCGGCAATACACGATTTCTCATCTCTCTTATGTCAGCCAATCCCACTATGCAGGAAAGTTTTGCCGATCTCTTCGAGGCCAGTCTCAACCGTCAGGAAATGCGTCAAGGTGAAGTCATCACCGCACAGGTCGTGCGCATCGACCAGCATTTCGTGGTGGTCAACGCCGGATTGAAGTCCGAAAGCTACATCGACCGGGAAGAATTTCTCAGCGATGCCGGTGAAATCGAAGTTGCGGTCGGCGATTTCGTCCAGGTCGCCATCGAACAACTGGAGAACGGTTTCGGCGAAACCCGCCTCTCCCGCGAACGCGCCAAGCGCGTCGCCGCCTGGAACGCGCTCGAAATGGCGCTCAACGACGGTTCCCTCGTCACGGGCACGATCACCGGCAAGGTCAAGGGCGGCCTCACCGTCATGACCAACAGCGTGCGCGCCTTTCTGCCGGGTTCCCTGGTGGACATGCGTCCCGTCAAGGATACCGCGCCGTATGAGGGCAAGACCTTTGAATTCAAGGTCATCAAACTCGACAGGAAGCGCAACAACGTCGTCGTTTCGCGCCGCGCCGTGCTCGAAGCCACGGTCGGCGAGGAGCGCGAGGCGCTGCTTTCCAACCTCAAGGAAGGCAGCATCGTCAAGGGCGTGGTCAAGAACATCACCGATTACGGCGCCTTCGTCGATCTCGGCGGCATCGACGGCCTTTTGCACATCACCGATCTCGCCTGGCGCCGCGTCCGTCATCCGTCCGAAGTGCTGGCCGTGGGCGACGAGGTGCAGGCCAAGATTCTCAAGTTCGACCAGGACAAGAACCGCGTCTCGCTGGGCATGAAGCAGCTTGGCGAAGATCCGTGGGTCGGCATCGCGCGCCGTTATCCGCAAGGTACCCGCCTGTTCGGCAAGGTCACCAACCTGACCGACTACGGCGCTTTCGTGGAGATCGAACAGGGCATCGAAGGCTTGGTGCACGTCTCGGAAATGGACTGGACCAACAAGAACGTCCATCCTTCCAAGGTCGTCCAGCTCGGCGACGAGGTCGAAGTGATGATCCTCGAAATCGACGAGGAGCGCCGCCGCATCTCCCTGGGCATGAAGCAGTGCGTGGCCAATCCGTGGGACGATTTTGCGATGAACCACAAGAAGGGCGACAAGGTGAAAGGCGCGATCAAGTCGATTACCGACTTCGGCGTGTTCATCGGGTTGCCGGGCGGCATCGACGGTCTGGTGCACCTGTCCGATCTGTCGTGGTCCCTCACCGGCGAGGAAGCCATCCGCAACTTCAAGAAGGGCGACGAGGTGGAGACCGTGGTGCTGGCCATCGATACCGAGAAGGAGCGCATCTCGCTGGGCATCAAGCAGCTCGACGGCGATCCCTATACCAGCTTCATCGCCACTCACGAGAAGAATGCCATCGTCAAGGGTACCGTCAGGTCGGTCGATGCCCGCGGCGCGGTGATTCTGCTCGAAGGCGAGATGGAAGGCTATCTGCGCGCGTCGGAAGCCTCGCGCGACCGTATCGACGATCTCTCCAAGGTCTACAAGGAAGGCGACGAGGTCGAGGCGATGATCATCAACATCGATCGCAAGACACGTTCCATCAGCCTGTCGGTCAAGGCCAAGGATCAGGCCGAACAGCATGACGCCCTGCAAAAACTGTCCGCCGAAAGCAACGTCAGTTCGGGCACGACCAACCTTGGCGCCTTACTGAAGGCTAAGTTGAACGGCCAGCCGTAAGGTTTCGCATGACCAAGTCAGATATGATCGCGCGGCTGGCCGAGCGTTTTCCGCAATTGGTGGCAAAGGACGCTGATTTTGCGGTCAAGATGATTCTCGATGCTCTGTCCGATGCCTTGGTCAAGGGCGATCGCATCGAGATACGGGGATTCGGCAGTTTTTCGCTGAATCACCGGCCGCCGCGTATCGGTCGCAACCCGAAATCCGGTGAGAAGGTTCGTGTTCCGGAAAAGTGGGTGCCGCATTTCAAGGCCGGCAAGGAACTGCGGGAGCGTGTCGACAAATCGATCGAAGCGGTCGAACGAGCGAGAAATTGAAATGAGCGTGAGCGGGCGGCAAGGATCTTGCCGCCCTCATCTTCCGGGAGGTGGGAGTCGATGCGTATCTTGTCGTGGTGTTTCCGGGGGGTCATTTTCCTGTTCCTGCTGGCTTTTGCGATAAAGAACACGGAGCCTGTCCGCCTCCATTTTTTCTTCGACACTTCTTGGCAGGCGCCGCTCGTCATCGTCGTGCTCGCTTTTTTCGCCGGCGGGGTCGCGCTCGGTGGACTGGCGCTGTATGGCACGGTCTTCGGTCTCAGGCGCGAGGTGTCGCGCTTGAGGCGTGGCCGCAAGACCGATGACGCCGGGGATGGAATCGCGTTGACGACGCCCCCTTGAACCGGAAAGCCGTGGTTCTGGCGTCCGTCCCGCCGGTTCGCGCCCGGGCCGGGGAGCGGGCGGATCATTCGCCGTGGCGGGGATGAGCGGCCAGCGGAGGCGGCGCGCGCCGGAGGTGGCGGAATTCACGGAACAGGACTCCGGTCGGGCGGATCGAATCGAGCTGGCGTGTTCGGCCGCCGGCGGCGTGTCGGACTGAACGGGACGGACCGGAAAGAAAATGATCGAACTCGAATACTGGCAGCTTCTTTTTTTTCCGCTCTTCTTCGGTTTTGGCTGGGCGGCGGCGCGTATCGACATCCGGCACCTGGTGCGTGAGTCGCGGGCCTTGCCGCGCTCCTACTTCCGGGGGCTCAACTTTCTGCTCAACGAACAACCCGACCGGGCGATCGAAGCCTTCGTCGAAGCCGTCAGGGTCGATCCCGAAACGGTCGAACTGCATTTCACGCTGGGCGGCCTGTTTCGCCGGCGGGGCGAGACCGAGCGCGCGATCCGTATGCACCAGAGCCTGCTCGATCGCGACGATCTGCCACAGAAACTCAAGGTGCAGGCCCTGTCCGAACTCGGCCAGGATTATCTGAAGGCCGGCCTGCTCGACCGCGCCGAGGAAATTTTCGACAAGCTGCGCGATTCGTCCAGCGCCGAGGATGCCAAGCGCAATCTGCTGGAGATTTATCAGATCGAGAAGGATTGGGAAAAGGCGATCGCCATCGCCGCCGAGCTGCCGAATTTCGCCTCGCAGAAGGAAATCGCCGAATACCATTGCGAACTGGCGGCAGCCGAGATGATCCGCGCGCGGCCCGACGTGGCGGCCGAGCATCTCAGGTTGGCGCTCGAACGCAACCGCAAGTGCGTGCGCGCCAGTCTGCTGCAAGGCGACATCGCCGCGCGGCAGGAATGTCTGGAAGAAGCCGTTGCCTGCTGGCAGCGCATCGAGCAACAGGACCCGGCTTATCTTGCGCTGGTGGCCAAGCGTCTGCTGGACGCCTTCCGCAAGCTCGCGCGGCGCGAAGAAGGGCTGTTGCTGCTGCGCGGCTATCTCGAACGCTACCCGTCGCTCGATCTGCTCGACGTGGTCTTCCAGTTGGTGCTCGAATCGGAAGGCCCCGAAGCGGCCTACGTCCTCGTGCGCGACGAGCTCAAGCGCAACCCGACGCTGCTCGGCTTCGACAAGCTGATCGAAGCGCAGCTGTTGATTTCGCCGCCCGAATCGCGCGCCGATCTCGACCTGGCCAAGAGCATCGTGCAAGGCTACACGCGCCGTCTGGCGCGTTATCGGTGCGATAATTGCGGCTTCAAGGCGCGTCAGTTCTACTGGCGCTGCCCGGCGTGCGGCGGCTGGGAAACCTACTCACCGAAGCGAACCGAGGATCAGAGGACAGAACCTTGAGAAGACAGTTTCAGAGGATAGAACCTTGAGAAG
>JAITAJ010000136.1 GCA_031284185.1 Accumulibacter sp.
TCGTGCGCGATATGCACGTAGGCCATGATCCAGTTGTCACTGCCGATGCGGGTCACGCCCGCGTCTTGCGCGGTGCCGAGGTTGAACGTGCAGAACTCGCGGATGGTGTTGCGATCGCCGATTTCCAGCCGGGTCGGTTCGCCACCGTATTTTTTGTCCTGGGGAACTTCGCCGATCGAACAGAACTGGAATATCCGGTTGTCGCAACCGATCCGCGTCCGCCCGGCAATCACGACGTGCGGACCGATCCAGGTGCCGCCGCCGATTTCGACGTGCTCGCCGATGATGGAATACGGCCCGACACTGACGCCGGCACTCAAGCGGGCGCCGGGATGAACGATCGCCGTGGGGTGAATCATGCCATCGTCCGCGCCGCGATCACGCCACGTCGCGCTTGGCGCACATCAGTTCCGCCTCGGCGGCCACTTCGCCGTCGACGCGCGCCTCGGCCTTGTATTTCCAGATGCCGCGCATCCGGCGCGCGATTTCGACGTGCAGGTGAAGCTGATCGCCAGCCATCACCGGCTTCTTGAAACGCGCGCCGTCGATGCCGACGAAATAAAATACCGAATTCTCGTCCGGCACGACATCCATGGTCTTGAACGACAGGATGCCGGCGGCCTGCGCCAGCGCCTCCATGATCAACACGCCGGGCAGCACCGGATGATGCGGGAAGTGACCGACGAAAAACGGCTCGTTGATGGTGATGTTCTTGTAGGCATGGATGAACTTCCCCGGCTCGAAATCGACGACCCGATCCACCAGGAGGAAGGGATAGCGATGCGGCAAGTGCTTCAATATTTCATGAATATCCATTGTATTCAAGATGTTTTCTCCATGAGTTCGAGTTTCTTTTCCAGTTCGGACACCCGTTCCGCGAGCATGGCGAGACGCTTGATCTGCGCCGCGTTCCGCAACCAATCCTAATGCGCTTCCAGGGGAAAGATGCTGGTGTATTGGCCGGGCCGGCGCAGGCTCTTGGTCACCATCGTTCCCGCCGAGACGTGAACGTCGTCCGCCAGTTCGAGATGACCGATGATCATGCCGGCGCCGCCGATCGTGCAGCGCCGCCCGATGCGCGCGCTGCCGGCGATTCCGACGCAGCCGGCCATCGCCGCGTGCTCGCCGACCACGACGTTGTGCGCGATCTGTATCTGGTTGTCGAGCTTGACGCCGTCGCCGATCACGGTGTCACCCAACGCGCCCCGGTCGATCGAGGTGTTGGCGCCGATTTCCACATCGTCCCCGATCACCACGCGACCGATCTGGGGAATCTTGACCCAGCGTCCGTCCTCCGGCGCGAAGCCGAAGCCATCGCCACCGATGACCGCGCCGGCCTGTACCACGGCGCGGCGGCCGATGACGCAATCATGGTAGACCACCACGTTCGGGTACAGCACCGAGTCGTCACCGATCGAGACGCCCTCTCCGATCACACAGCCGGGGTAGAGCGTCACGTGCTCGCCGATCACCGCGTGCTCGCCGATCACGACGTTTTCGCCGATCCGCGCCGTCTCCGGCACGGCGCCATGAACCACCGCGCTCGGATGGATTCCGGGCGGGCGCGTTTTCGGCGGATTCAACAAGGCCACCACGCGCGCATAGTAGGCGTAGGCATTGTCGTGAATGATTCTCGGCAGCGCCGTATCGCCGGCAAACCGTGGCGGCACGATGACCGCCGACGCCCCGGTCGAGCAGAGTTGCCGGCGATACCTGGGGTTGGATAGAAAGGCGATCTGACCGGCGCGCGCGGACGCCAGCGCGGATACCTGCGAAACGATGACGGATGGATCCCCTTCGAGCCGCCCGCCCAGCCGCGCGACGATCTCAGCGAGAGGCATCCCTCCGTGTTTTGCCACGTCGCTTACTTACCGTCAGCCGCCAGGGCCTTGATGATTTTTTCGGTGATGTCGAGCCTCGGGCTTGCCCATACCACGTCCTGCACGATCAGATCGTAATTTTCGCTTTCGGCAAGCTGCTTGATGGCCCGGTTGGCCTTCTCGATGATGGCCGCATTCTCTTCGTTCTGGCGGAGATTGAGATCCTCGCGGAATTCGCGCTGCCTGCGCTGGAATTCCCGCGAGAGCTCGTTCAGCTCCTTTTCCCTGGCGCGCCGGTCGGTCTCGCTCATCGTCACGGCGTCTTTTTCGAGCGTATCCTGCATGCTCTGAAGCTGTTTGGCCATGTTCTGCAAATCCTGGTCACGCTTGGAAAACTCGGCCTCGATCTTTTTCGCGGCCTTCACGGCGGCGGGCGCGTCGCGGAATATCCGCTGCGTATTGACGTAACCAATTTTCACCGACGAATCTTGCGCCGCCACATACGACACCGGCAATGTCATCGACAACACGGCCAGCAGCGTGGCAAATTTCGTTTTCAAACTGTTTCTCCTAGACTAGAACACGGTTCCCATCTGAAACTGGAAACGCCGAATACTATCATCTTTTTGTTTGTTCAGCGGGTGCGCGAAGCTGAATTTCAGCGGCCCCAGGGGCGACAGCCAGGTCGCGGCGAGGCCCACCGACATGCGAATCGGACCCTCGTCGCAGACGGTGCCCGACCCCCGGCTACAGTTGGTGGTCTTCTCGTCCGAATACACCTGGCCGGCATCGAAGAAGGGGCCGAAGCGGAAGGATTTGTCGGCGCCGAAACCCGGCACCGGCATCGACAATTCGGCGTTGAAGACGAAACGGCGCGTGCCGCCCAGGCGCACTTCGTCGTCGCCGGAATCGATCTCGTAAGGCCCCAGGCTGGCCGTGTCCCAACCGCGCACGGAGCCCGTTCCGCCAGCGTAGAAATTCTTGAAGAAGGGCATGTCCTGACCGCGCAGCCCCTTGGCGTAGCCGAATTCGCCGTTCAGCATCAGCGCCAAGGACCGCGTCACCGGGAAGTAGCGCTGGTGCTGGTAGGTGAACTTGTAGTAACGCAGATCGCCGCCCGGGCTGACCTCGAACAGCGCTCTCTGATAGGCGCCCTGCGTCGGATTGATCGCGCTGTCCCGTCCGTCGCTGGCCCAGCCGGCGGTGAGCGGAACCGACAGACTGCCGCAGGTCTCCGTGTTTCCGCCGCAGAACCTGTCGATGAAACGCACGTATTGCAGCGGCGTGTTGACGTAGCCGTAGTCGCTGTTGCCGTCGCGATCGATGGTGACTTTCGTGTAATCGAGCGCCGCGCCGAAGCTGATCGACTGCTTCTCGCTGATCGGAATGCCGAACTTGATGCCGCCGCCGGTCGATTCGGTCTTGTACATGTAGCCGAGGTAAGTCGGGTCCGACTTCCGATGGTAGACGTCGAACCCCTGGCTCACGCCATCGACCGTGAAATAGGGGTTGTCATAGCTGAAGCCGATGGAGCGGTTGATCTTGCCGGTGCCGACCTGGACCGAGGCGAATTTGCCGCTGCCGAAAATATTGGCCTGGGAAATCGATCCCGAAAGGATGACTTTTTCCGACTGCGAGTAACCCGCTCCCAGGGTGATGTTGCCCGTCGTTTTTTCGGTCACCCCGAAATTGATGTCGAGCTGGTCGGTGGTTCCGGAAACCGGAATCGTTTCGATGGTCACCTCGGAGAAATAATCGGTTCTGTCGATGCGCTGCTTCGAGAGCTTGACCCGCTCATCGTCATACCAAGCGCCTTCCATCTGCCGGACTTCCTGCCGGATGACTTCGTCGCGCGTCTTGGTGTTGCCGCCGATATTGATGCGGCGGACGTAAACCCGCCGGCCCGGATCGACGAAAACGGTGAACGCCACCTGCCTCTTTTCCTTGTCGACTTCCGGCGCCACGTTGACGTTGGCGAAGGCATAGCCCATCCCCGACAGCCTGTCGCTGATGGCCTTGGTGCTCTCATTGACCGCTTCGCGCGAGAAGACCTCTCCCGCCTTGATCTTCATGGCGGTTCTGAAATCCTCTTCCGGGAGAATCAGGTCGCCGGCCAGCTTGACCGAGGAAACGATGTAACGCTCCCCTTCCGAGAGGTTGATCGTGATGTAGATGTCCTTCTTGTCCGGACTGATCGAAACCTGCGTCGACTCGATGTTGAATTCGAGAAAGCCGCGGTTCAGATAGAAGGATTGAAGCGTTTCCAGATCCGCGGACAGCTTCTGTTTTGAATATTGATCGTTTTTCGTATACCAGCTGATCCAGTTCGGCGTCCGCAACTGGAAAAGATCGAACAAGTCCTTTTCCTTGAAGGACATCGCGCCGACGATGTTGATCTGCCGGATCAGCGCGAAGTCGCCTTCCTCGATGTTGAAATTGATGCCCACCCGATTCCGTTCGAGCGGCGTCACCGTCGTCGTCACGGTCATCGAATACTTGCCGCGGGTCAGGTATTGCCGCTTGAGTTCCTGCTCGGCGCGTTCCAGCATGCCGCGGTCGAACGAACGCGACACGGCAAATCCCGCTTCCTTGAGTCCCTTGAGGATTTGCTCCTTGTCGAACTCCTTGAGGCCGACGAAATCGATCGACGCGATGGCCGGGCGTTCCTCGACCACCACGACCACCACGGTGCCGTCGATGTCGATGCGCACGTCCTTGAAAAAGCCGGTGGCGAACAGGGCCTTGATCGCCTGCGCGGCCTTCTCGTCGGTCATCGTCTCTCCGACCTTGACCGGCAGATAACTGAACACCGTGCCCGGCTCGGTACGCTGAATTCCCTCGATCTGGATGTCTTTCACCGTGAAAGACTCGAAGGCCGAGGCACCGGACACGCACAGCGCGACGATCGCGCCGGCAAACAGAATTAGAATTCTTTTCATGGGTCAGCCAGAAACCAATCGGGTGAAGTCATTGTAAAGCGCGAAAACCATCAGGATCACGATCAACGCCAGCCCGATCTTCTGGCCGATCATCAGCCACCGCTCGGACAAGGGACGGCCTCGCGCGATTTCCGCGACATCATACAGTAAATGCCCGCCGTCCAGAACCGGAATCGGCAGCAGATTGAGCACGGCCAGACTGATGCTCACCAGCGCCATGAAGCGCAGGTAATGTTCGGCGCCCAGTCTGGCCGACTGGCCGGCATAGTCGGCGATGGTCACCGGGCCGCTGATGTTGCGCCACGACAGGGCGCCGGTCAGCATCCTGCCCATCATGCGCAGGGTGAACAGCGACTTGTCCCAGGTCTCCTCCAGCGCCTTGCCGAAAGCCGGGCCGGGGGCGTGACGCATGACGATCGACAGATCGCTCCGATCCAGCGCCGAATCGGCGACCATCACGCCGATCCGTCCGATTTCCCGGCCGTTGCTTCCGGTCCGCGTGGGCGTGACATCCACCGACGCCGTCTTGCCGTCCCGCCGGTACCTGAAGCGCAACGGAACATCCGGCGAATCCTGAACCGTCCGCACCACGTCGTACCACGACTCGACCGGTTTGCCGCCGATGTCGAGCAACACGTCGCCCGGCGACAGGCCCGCGGCGGCGGCGGCGCCTCCCGAATCGACACGTCCGACGATGGCGGGAACGACCGGACGGAAGAGGCGCAGGCCCAGCAAACCGATCGGATCCTGTCCCGGCTCGGGATTTCTTGCCTCCGCCAAGGCCAGATGGCGAATGTTGATTTCCCCGCGTCCGTCGATGAGTTCCAGCGCCATCGAATCCTGCTCCATCATCCGGCGCAGCAGGATCCAGCGCAGATCGCCCCAGGTATCGACGGGTTCGCCGCCGGCCTTGAGCACCCGCTCGCCATTCCGTATCCCGGCCGCCGCCGCCGCGCTCTCGGCGGCGGGCTGGCCCAGCACCGGGCGCAATTCCTCCGTGCCGGACATGAACAGTCCCCAATGGAGGACGACGGCCAGGACCAGATTGGCCAAGGGGCCGGCGGCGACGATGAGCATGCGCTTCCAGACGTCCTGCCGGTCGAAGCAGCGATGCCGTTCGCTCGCGGGCACCTCGTCCTCGCTCTCCTCGCCCAGCATTCGCACATAACCGCCCAGGGGGAACACGCCGACGGCCCATTCGGTGCCGTCCTTGCCCGCCCGCCACAGGAAGAGCGGACGGCCGAAGCCGATCGAGAAGCGCAGCACCTTGACGCCGACCAGACGGGCCAGCGCGTAATGGCCCAATTCGTGCACCACGATGAGAACACCGAGCAGCAAGGCAAAGGCCACCGCATAAAACAGAAAATCGCTCATCTCAAAACCTTGATTGCTTCAAAACCGGAAAAACCAAAGATCAAAAAAGCGGTTGAAACGAACGCCGTCCCGGCGACGTCTTTCATCCCGGATCCGGCGGATCGTTCCCTTCATCGTTTTCGGTCTTCTCCACGCCCTGTGGGGTTGAATTCCTTCATCACCCCATTCCGTCGACGATCCGCTCGGCCACCCGCCGCGCGGCGGCATCGGCGGCCAGCACGTCGTCCAGCGATTCGAGCCGCGATACCGGCGTTCGCTCCATGACGCGCGCGATGATCTGGGGGATGTCGGCGAACCCGATGCGCCTTTCGAGAAACCGCTGCACGGCCACTTCATTGGCGGCATTGAGCGCCGCGGGCGCGCTCTCGCCCTCCCGCAGCGCCCGGTAGGCCAGTCCGAGGCAAGGGAAACGCTCGAAGTCCGGCGGCTCGAAATGCAGCGCGGCAACGTCGAGCAGATCGAGCGCCTCGACCCCGGAAGAAATCCTTTCCGGATACGCCAGCGCCTGCGCGATCGGCGTGCGCATGTCCGGGTTGCCCAACTCGGCCAGGACGGAACCGTCGACGTACTGGACCAGGGAATGGATCACGCTTTGCGGATGGACGAGAACCTGGATATTCTCCGCCGGAATGTCGAACAGCCAACGCGCCTCGATCACCTCCAGCCCCTTGTTCATCATCGTCGCCGAATCGACCGAGATTTTCCGGCCCATGACCCAGTTCGGATGAGCGCATGCCTGCTCCGGCGTGACTCTCGCGAAGTCCTCGCGCGGCGTTTTTCTGAACGGCCCGCCCGAGGCGGTCAGCAGGATGCCGCGCACGCCGCTCTCGCCGGGGTTTCCGCGATAATTGGCCGGCAGCGACTGGAATATGGCGTTGTGCTCGCTGTCGATCGGCAGCAGGCGGGCGCCGCCGCTTTGCACCGCGCGCATGAAGACCGGCCCGGCCATGACCAGTGCCTCCTTGTTGGCGAGCAGAATCTTTTTCCCGGCAAGCGCCGCGGCCAGGGCCGGCGGCAGCCCGGCGGCCCCCACGATGGCCGCCATGACGGTATCCGCTTCCGGCAATTCGGCCATGCGCACCAGCGCCTCGGGACCGGAGAGTACCTGCGTGGCGCCGCCCGCCGCGGCCAACCGCCGGCGTAACTCGACGGCCAGGATTTCATCGCGGACGACCGCGTGGCGCGGGGAAAATTCGAGACATTGCTCGAACAGGCGGTCGATCTGGCTGTGCGCGCACAGGGCTTCCACCTGGTAACGTTGCGGATGCCGCCTGATCACGTCGAGCGTGCTGACACCGATCGAGCCGGTCGAGCCGAGAATCGTGAGTCTGCGCGTCATCAGAGACCCATGCCAAATCTGAGCAGCGCGACGAGCGGCAAGGTGGACGCGAGGCTGTCTATGCGGTCGAGCACTCCGCCGTGTCCGGGGAGCAAGCGGCCGCTGTCTTTCAGCCCGGCCTGGCGCTTGAGCAGGGACTCGAACAGGTCGCCGACGATGCTGATCGCCGCGAGCGCCACGAGCAGGACGGTAAATAGGCCGGGGTTGCCGGAAAGTCCTCCCGGCAGCAAAGAAGCGAACAGGGATCCGCAGACCGCCACCGCCAGCACGCCGCCCACGGCGCCCTCCCAGGTCTTTCCCGGACTGATGGCCGGCGCCAGCTTGTGACGCCCAAACGCCCGACCGCAGAAATAGGCGGCGACGTCGGCCAGCCAGATCATCGCCATGACCGCCAGGAGCTGCCCGGCGCCCAGCAGCCGCAACTGAACCAGCGCCGCCCAGGCCGGCAGGATGACCAGCGCGCCGGACAGCATCCCCAGCGGCGGATACGCCGCGGACCAGCGCCGCTTCAGCCACAGCGGAACGGCTCCCAGCCAGAACGCGGCGGCGGGAAGATACAGCCAGCGCCCCACCTGCCAGGCATTCGCATTCGAGGACCCTTCGCCGAGGCCGAACGCGGCGGGGAAAGCCGACGCCATGAACACGATCGCGGCGGCGGCGCCGAGGCTGACGGCCAGCCGGACGCGCCCGCCAAACTTCATCAGGCCGCCCCACTCCCAGAACGCCGACATCGCGATCAGGGTGGAAAACCCCAGCCAGGCGATCGGCGGAAACAGGAACAGCGCGCAGAAAAAAACGGCCAACAGGCAGATCGCGGTAATGATCCGCGCCTTAAGCATGAAGCTGACACTCGTCCGTGGCCGCATCGCCCTCCCCGGCCGCCAGTTGCTCGCTGATGCGTCCGAAACGGCGCTCGCGCCTCTGGTAGGAAGCGACGGCCTGGTCGAAGGCCGTGGCATCGAACTCCGGCCAAAGGGTCTCGGTAAAGTAGAATTCCGCGTAAGCCAGTTGCCAGAGCAGGAAATTGCTGATGCGCTCCTCGCCGCCGGTGCGGATGAAAAGATCGGGTTCGGGCGCATGGTTCATGGCGAGGTAAGGCGTGAGATCGTCTTCCGTCCACCGGCCCTGTTTTTCCGGGCGCTCGACGGCCATCCGGTTCACCGCCTGAAGGATGTCCCAGCGCCCCCCGTAATTGGCGGCGATGGTCAGCGTCAGCCTGTCGTTGGCCGCCGTCGTCCGCTCCGCCTCCCGGATCAGCGCCTGTAATTGCGCATCGAAGCGGGCCGGATCGCCGATGACTCTCAGGCGCACCCCGTTGGCCTTCAGTCTGGAGACTTCCTGCATCAGGGCCTTGGCGAAAAGCTGCATCAGCAGGGAAACTTCCTCCGCGGGCCGGCGCCAGTTTTCGGAACTGAAGGCAAACAGCGTCAGATAGCCGATCCCGCGATCGAGGCAGTAGCGAACCGCCTCGCGCACCGTTTCGACACCGCGGCTGTGCCCGGTGAAACGGGGAAGGAAATGCTTCTTCGCCCAGCGCCCGTTGCCATCCATGATGATGGCCACGTGCCGGGGAACGCGGGCGATATCCGGGATCGTCCGTGTCGAACTCTTGAAAGAGAGCATCTGCCGAATTCCCGCGCCTAGACGGCCATCAGCTCGGTTTCCTTCTGCGAGAACTGCTTGTCGACTTCCGCGACGTATCTGTCGGTCAGCTTCTGGACCTCCTCCTGCGCCTTGTGCTCCTCGTCCTCGGAGCATTCCTTCTTCTTGAGCAGATCCTTCAGGGCGGCGTTGGCGTCGCGGCGCAGGTTGCGCATGGCCACGCGGGCATTTTCGCATTCGTGCTTGACCACCTTGATCAGATCGCGGCGCCGTTCCTCGGTCAGCATCGGCATCGGAATACGCAGCAGCTCGCCCTGCACGGCCGGATTCAGACCCAGATCGGAATTGCGGATCGCCTTCTCGATCTTGGCGACCATGTTCTTTTCCCACACCTGCACACCCAGAGTGCGCGGATCGAGGACGGTCACGTTGCCCACGGTGTTCATCGGCACCATCGAGCCGTAGTAGTCGACCTGCACATGATCCAGCAAACCGACATGCGCCCTGCCCGTGCGAATCTTCGCCAGATCGACGCGCAAAGACTCGAGCGATTTCTGCATCTTGTGTTCCGCGCTCTTCTTCACCTCAGCAATCGACATCACATCCTCCTTCAGCAATACACCAGCGTGCCTTCGTTTTCTCCCAGAACCACCCTTTTCAGCGCGCCCGGTTTCAGGATCGAGAAGACCCTGATGGGCAGTTTCCTGTCGCGGCACAACGCGAAAGCCGTAGTATCCATGATGGCGAGGTTTCTGGAAATGGCTTCGTCGAAGCTGATGGCGTCGTAGCGCGTGGCCGCCCGATCCTTTTCGGGATCAGCCGAATAGACACCGTCGACCCGCGTTGCCTTGAGCACGATCTCGGCGCCGATTTCCGCGCCGCGCAAGGCCGCCGCGGTATCGGTGGTGAAAAACGGATTGCCGGTGCCGCCCGCGAAAATGACCGTGCGCCCCTGTTCCAGATAGCGGATCGCGCGGCCCCGGATGTAAGGTTCCACGACCTGTTCGATATTCAGCGCCGATTGCACCCTGGCCGTCATGCCGGCCATGCGCATCGCGTCCTGCAAGGTCAGGCCGTTCATCACCGTCGCCAGCATGCCCACGTAGTCGGCCTGAGCGCGGTCCATGCCGTTCGCCGCGGGCGCGATCCCGCGGAAGATATTGCCGCCGCCGATGACCACGCCGACCTGCACTCCCAGATCGACGACGGCCTTCACCTCGCCGACGATCCCGGTGATCGTCTGGCGGTTGATGCCGTAGGAACCGCTGCCCATCAGCGCCTCGCCCGAGAGCTTGAGCAGGATGCGTTTATATTTTGGCGTTTCGCTCATGGCGGCCCATCCTCTTTGGCGTCTCAGTTTTCTTTCTTGGCCGCCGCCGCCTGGGCGGCGACTTCGGCGGCAAAATCATTCGAGCGCCTTTCCAGGCCCTCGCCGACCACGTACAGCGTAAACCCGGCAACCGAGGCGCCCTTGGCCTTGAGCAACTGTTCGACCGTCTGCTTGCCGTCTTCCGCCTTGACGAAAACCTGCGCCAGCAAGACGACCTCCTTCAGATACTTCTGCGCCGCGCCCTCGGCAATTTTCGCCAGCATGGCTTCCGGCTTGTTCTCGGCGCGCGCCTTCTCGATCGCGATACGGCGTTCGGTTTCCAGCGATTCGGACGGAACGTCCTCGGCGGTCAGCGCCCTGGGCTTGGAGGCCGCGACGTGCATCGCCAGATCCTTGCCCAAGCGCTCGTCGCCGCCGATCAGATCGACCAGCACGCCGATCTTGGCGCCGCCGTGCACGTAGGAAAAGAGCCGGCCCCTGGCCTCGACGCGCGCGAAACGGCGGATCGAGATGTTTTCACCGATCTTGCCGATCAGCGCGGCCCGCGCCGATTCGACGGTGCCGTCACCCAGCGGCAGGGCCGCCAGCGCGGCGGTATCCGCCGGATTTCCGGTAACGGCCAGCTTCGCGCAGTTCTTCGTCAGCGCCTGGAATTCCTCGTTCTTGGCCACGAAATCGGTTTCGCAGTTGACTTCGGCGATCGCGCCCTTCTTGCCGTCGTCCGTGACGCTGACGGCCACCAGACCTTCGGCGGTGATCCGCGCCGCGGCCTTGGTCGCCTTGTTGCCCAGTTTGACGCGCAGAATCTCCTCGGCCTTGCCCATGTTCCCCTCGGCCTCGGTCAGTGCCCTCTTGCATTCCATCATCGGCGCGTCGGTCCTCGCGCGCAGTTCTGCCACCATGCTTGCGGTAATTGCCGCCATTTTTGATCTCCATTCGTGGGGACGGCCGGGAAACCGGCCGCGCCCCGTTGAAACAAGGGACAACGCTCATTCGGACGCGGATTCGGACTCCGGCTCTTCGATGAATTCATCTTCCGAAGTCACGGCGATGATGTCTTCGACGAACTGGCTGCGCCCCTCCAGAATCGCGTCGGCGACACCGCGCGCGTACAGGCGGATGGCGCTCGACGAATCGTCATTGCCCGGAATGACGTAGTCGATTTCGTCCGGGGAATGGTTGGTATCGACCACGGCGATGACCGGGATACCGAGCTTGCAGGCCTCGGAAATGGCGATCTTGTGATAGCCGACGTCGATGACGAACAGCGCGTCGGGCAAGGTGTTCATTCCCTTGATCCCGCCGATCGACTTGTGCAGCTTGGCCAGTTCGCGCTGCATCATCAGCGCCTCCTTCTTTCCGAGCTTCTCGAGGGAATTGTCTTCCACCATGACTTCCATTTCCTTGAGGCGCTTGATCGACTGCTTGATGGTCTTGAAGTTGGTCAGCATACCGCCCAGCCAGCGCTGTTCGACGAACGGCGCCCCGGCGCGCGCCGCCTCTTCGGCGATGATCTCGCGCGACTGGCGCTTGGTGCCGACGAACAGAATGGTGCCCTTGTTGGCGGAGAGCTTGCGCACGAAAGCCATCGCCTCGTTGTACCTGACCAGCGTTTTTTCGAGGTTGACGATGTGAATCTTGCTGCGGGCGCCGAAAATGTACGGCGCCATCTTGGGGTTCCAGAAACGTGTCTGATGGCCGAAATGAACGCCGGCCTCCAGCATTTGACGCATCGTTACAGACATAGAGATTTTCCTTTCAGGGTTGAGCCACCACTCGTCCAACGACAAGCTCCCCCGCATGGGATGAGCACCCTTGAACAGACGAGTGTGTGTATTTGCAAGCGTCGCCGCCCGCCCGATCCGCCGCGTGCGCGGATTTTCCGCTTCACCGAACCCGGAGGATCGGCAAAACTGCTGGATCATACCACCGACAAGCGGCTGATTCCAATGGTCGAATCGACGGCGCCGGCCATCGCATCCAGAGCGCCGCGCAAATCCGGGCAAGGAAGCGCGACGTTCCGGGATGCGCCGATGCTTTTCCCTCGGGAACGCGAGGCCGCCGAAGTTCTTTCTTCGCAATGCCCGTACACCACGAGGGAAACCCTGCACTGAAAAGTGAAATACAATCCAGCGGTCGTGACCATGACGTGAAGCGCCGGGGAGATGACGTTTTTTGCGAGGTTTGAAAATACATGGAGAAATACAGAATTCTGTTCGTCTGCACGGGCAATATCTGCCGTTCGCCCGCCGCCGAGGGCATCGTCAGAGCCTTGGCCGAAAAGGCGGGATTGTCGCGCTTCCTGGAGGTCGATTCGGCGGGCACCCACGCCTACGACGCGGGGGATCGGCCGGATCCGCGTATGCGCAAGGCGGCGGCGAGACGGGGCTATGATCTCGGCGGCCTGCGCTCCCGACGGTTGAGCGATGAGGATTTTTTCCGGTTCGACCAGATTCTGGCGATGGATCATCAGAACCTGGATCATTTGCAACGCAAGTGTCCATCGGGTTTGCGCGACAAGCTGAGACTCTTCATCGATTTCGCCGAAACCGGGGAAGATGACATCCCCGACCCGTATTATGGCAGCGTGGAGGGGTTTGAACGGGTGCTCGATCTGTGCGAGGCCGCCGGCAAGGGGCTCGTCGGCGCGCTGGCCTCCCTGGCCGGGAACGGGGCCGGAAAGAACGGCCATTGACGGGAGGGCGCAAAGAAGGGGATCGGAAGCGGTTTTCCGCCTTCCGCCTTCAG
Source organism: Accumulibacter sp. (assembly GCA_031284185.1). Taxonomy (GTDB): domain Bacteria; phylum Pseudomonadota; class Gammaproteobacteria; order Burkholderiales; family Rhodocyclaceae; genus Propionivibrio. Next base: position 13,153 of record JAITAJ010000136.1, read on the forward strand.
AAAGTCATTCCAGCTTTTTCAGGTAATCCTTGGTGAATGTCTTGTCCGGCAGCTCGCGCAGTCTCATGTCGCCGTATTCGAGCACGGATTGCTCGCCGTCGCGCATGGCGTCTTTCATGACCAGCCGCGTCGGGCGCTGCCGACCTTCCATCATCTGGTAGTTCTCGTATTCGCAGGTCTTCAGCAGACGTTTCGAGAGCGAGTAGAACTCGGCCCTGAACGGCCGATCATTCCTCTGGTTGATCCAGTAGACGACTCTCTGGTAGGTCACGCCCCGATCGACGGCGGTCAGTTCGAGAACCTCGTAGGTCTCGGAATCGATGGTTTCGGCGCGCAAGCGCCGTGGATGGTAATCACCGGCGAAGTTGGCGCGCGCCAGATCGCCGTTGGCGACCTGGCCGGTCAAGCGTTGGGATAGCGCGATGCGGATCGGCTGCGACACGTCCGGCATGAATACCCACAGATCGCGGCCTTTCATCAGGATGATCTGCCCGCGTTCCGCGGCCGGCTCGGTAACCATCACCACCGTGTTGCTGTTTCCCTTCGACAGCACGCGATACTTGCGCGTTTCGGATTCCTGTCCCGGTCTGGTCGTGACGATGCGGACATCCACCTGAAAGCCCTCGTCGGGAAAGCGGATCAGGTCGGCTTTTTCCACGAGGCTCCGCGCGACCGGATCCTCGGCGATCGCCGCTTCTTCCTTCCCGGTGGCTTCCTGGGCGTGGCCCGGAGTCAACACGATGAAGCTCGAGAAAGAGGCGATCATCACGGCGGCCTTGACACATTTTTGCGGGATCGTCATGATTCTCATGGTTTTTTCCTTTGCGCCGGCGCTCGGGCAGCGCCGGCAGAGAGTCTGCTGATGAGCGTCGTACGCATCGAACACGTATACAAGGATTATTTGCTCGGAGATCAGAAAGTTCAGGCGCTCAAGGATATCACGCTGTCGTTCGACCCCGGCGCGTTCCTGGTCATCGCCGGCCCTTCCGGAAGCGGCAAGACCACGCTGCTCAATCTCATCGGTTGCATCGACGTGCCGACGAGCGGCAGGATTTGCGTCAATGGCGTAGACGTCAGCGGGAAAACGCCGGATGAGCTGGCTGATCTGAGAAACCGCACGATCGGATTCATCTTTCAGAGTTTCAACCTGCTTCCCGTTCTGTCGGCGGCCGAGAATATCGAATATCCGCTGTTGCGGCGCAAGGACGTATCGTCCACGGAACGAAAAAGGCGGATCGATTATTTCCTCGACATCGTCGGATTGTCCCGATTCGCCCGGCATCGGCCAAACCAGTTGAGCGGCGGGCAGCGGCAGCGCGTCGCCATCGCGCGCGCGCTGGCGATTCATCCGTCGATCGTGCTCGCGGACGAGCCGACCGCCAACCTCGACCACGCGACGGGTGAAGAAATCCTGTTCTTGATGCGGCAGATCAACCGAACGTTCAAGACGACCTTCGTCTTCTCCACGCACGACGCGCGGATCATCGCCAGGGCCGACCGGCTGGTCCGGGTCGAAGATGGCCGGATCGACGCCCCCGGCGTCCCGTTCCAATGACCATGCGCGCCGGCCGGCCGGTACGAAGGAACGATGGCGGGGACGGCTGCGATGGCGAATGTCTTGCAGGCGGGATGATCTTGGATGTGGATATCGACGAAGGAGTGAAGAAAGTCATGCGCCCGGAAAATGCGAAAGAAACGGGAATCGTCACGGCCCTGGCGGTTTGTTTTTGCGTCATGTCGAGTGTGTCCTGGCCGTCATGCCTGCTGGCAGCGGAAACGGGGGAGATTCCAGGCAGCCGGGGCGCGCTGTCCGGCGACGATCCGTTCGAGGAAGCGCCGAAAAACGAGGCGTCATCGGCGCTGGGCAGCGGAATCCGGGGATTCCTCCAGTTTGAAGCGGCGCGCGCCACGGCATCCCCCGCGCATTGGTCCAAAATGATGACGCGGGCCGATTTTTCGGGAAACGGAAATCTGGGCAACGGCATCAAGTGGAAACTCGGCATGCGCGTCGATTACGATGCCGTGTTCAGCCTTCGTGACGATTACTACCCCCGCGCCGTCGAAAGGAATCAGCGTTCCAATGTCTATCTGCGCGAGAACTACCTCGATATCGGCGCCGGTGGCTGGGACTTCCGTCTCGGCAGACAACACGTGGTGTGGGGCGAGATGGTCGGCCTGTTCTTTGCCGACGTCGTCTCCGCGCGGGACATGCGCGAGTTCATCCTGCCCGAATTCGATCTGATGCGCATTCCCCAATGGGCGGCCCGCGCGGAATATTTCGGCGGGGACTTTCACGCCGAATTGCTGTGGATACCCGTGGCCAGCTACAACCTGATCGGCAAGCCGGGCGCCGAATTCTATCCCTGGCAGATACACCCCGTCGGCACCAATGTCATTTACCGGAACGAGCGCATTCCGGGGCGAACGCTCGCCAATTCGAACTACGGCATTCGTCTGTCGACGCTGCAGGACGGCTGGGATGTTTCGGGCTTCGCCTACAGCAGCATGGACGCCTCGCCGACTTTCCACCGGGATGCCGTGAGCATTCCCGGAACCTACGTCTATCGCGCCCGGCACGACCGGATTCACCAGTATGGCGGCACCGTGGCCAAGGACTTCGGGAATATCGTCCTGAAAGGGGAAATGGTCTATACGCGCGGTCGCCAGTTCAGCGTTCTGCGCGTCCTGGACAGCAACGGCGTCACACCGCAGAACACCCTGGACTGGGCGCTGGGTCTCGATTTCAACCCATCGGCGGAGACCCGTTTCAACGTCCAGTTCTATCAGCGGCGCTATTTTTCCCACGACCCGTATCTGATCGCCGACGCGCGGGAAGACGGCTACAGTCTGTTGCTCAGTCGCAGACTCACTGGCCGGCTGGAAGCCCAGGTGCTCTGGATTTCCAGCCTGAACCGCGGCGACTGGCTGTTTCGCCCGAAGATCGCCTGGAATTTCGAGCGGAACTGGCGTCTGATCGTGGGGGCCGACGTGTTCAATGGGCCGCCGCTTGGGCTTTTCGGCGGCTACGACGGGCAGGACCGGGTCTATTCGGAAGTGCGGTACAGCTTCTGATTCCCTTGCCGCGATGTCATGGAACACCCGGAACTTTCGGAAATTCCTTCAAGGCATGGGTGAAGAAGGATCATCCATCCACGAGAGAGTTTCCGAAGAATTTCCATCAACGATTCGGGTTGCCGAAGCAATGGCTCCCGATCATACCGATACGAAACGACGAACCATGACCACAATACACTATCAACCAATCAAATCCCTCGTGGATCGACATCAAACGAATGCGTTTTACATTGTCGACGAAAATGCCCTGCCCGAATCCACACGGTTTCCACAAGCAAAATCGATCATCCTGAAAAACGTGACGGAACGGAACAAGAATCTCGATCATGTTACGAGAATAATCGAGCAAATGCTTGAAATGGACGTGGACCGTGGTTCTACCCTGGTTGGGGTTGGTGGAGGGATTACCACGGACATCGTGGGATTCATAGCCTCGATTTACAATCGGGGAATGAATCGGCTCGTTCTCGTTCCGACAACATTATTGGGAATGATCGATGCCGCGATCGGTGGAAAAAACGGCGTGAATTTCAATCGCCTGAAAAATTACGTCGGAACCTTCCGGAATCCTGATGAAATTTACATCGATTACACATTTCTCGATTCTCTCCCGAAAAAACACATCGACAACTCACTTGGAGAAATCATCAAATACAATCTCCTGGGTGTCGACGTCCCCATATCGACGAACCCAATGGAAGTCGTTCCCAAGTGCGTCGAATATAAACAAAGAATCACAAATTCGGATTTTCATGATAGCGGAGACAGGCGGCTCTTGAATTTTGGACACACGATGGGTCATGCCTTTGAATCTTTGTCCGATATGTCTTCTCATGGATTCTTCGTTTTGTTGGGTTTGTTTCTGGAATTGCAATTCTCAAAATACCAGAAAAAATCGACGTCGGAAAAATTCCTGAATTTCATCGACAGGAAATCCAGTGAAATAAAGGATCTGTTGTTGAACGTTTTCCCCGATGAAATGGCGGAGATCAAGGGGATGAAGATGGCCGATGTATGTGACCGAGTCATCCTGGACAAGAAGCGTTCTTCCGGGCTTATCGGAATGCCATTGCTGGATATCGATTGTGTCGTGAGGATCGAGGAGGTGAAGGTTGTCGATCTGATCCATTTCCTTTGTGTGAAAGAGGACCCTTTTTCTCATCTCGGCGAGATTCCGGATCGTTTTTGAATCCGGCAGGTCACGCCTATTGCGCGGAGCATTTCTGGGCGACTTCGCATGAAGGACTGCCGCTAATTTCTTTCCGGCTCCCGAGGCATGTCCGGTGCCGGCGACGGTGGAACGTCGACGTGCTCGTCCCGGCGGCCACGCAGCAGGGATTCCGGGTAACGCCCGAGAAAATCGGTCAACACGCGCAGCGAGCGGGCGGCGCGTTGCGCCTCTCGCAGCGTTTGGGTGAGATCGTGCCGCAGCGGCGCATCTTCCGCCAGCATCCCGTCCGCCGTGTCCAGGGTTCGCTGCGCGTCGCGCAGGGTTTTCACGGTTTCCGGCAACACCTGATCGTCGAGTTGCCTGAGCGCCCTGTCCAGAACGAGCAGCGTGCCATTCATATCCTTCAGCGCCGTATCGAGATTTTCGCCGATGCTCCCGAAGGGCAGCCCGTCGATCTTGTCGACGATGCGGCCCAGTTTCTTTCCGATGGCTTCGATGGGCAGCCTGTCGATCTTGCCGACGATGCTGGCAATTCGTTCCTGGATGTGGTCGAGGCCGCCGCTGGCCGTCGGCAGCGTCAACGGGCGCGCGGATTCGTCGAATGCCACCTTCGGCGCGTTGGGCACGTATTCGATCGAGACGTAGAGCTGTCCGGTCAGCAGATTGCCGGAACGGGCCTGCGCGCGCAGGCCATGCGCGACCATGTCGCTCAGAAATCCGGCGATCTGCCGCTGTGGGTCAGCGTCCGGTCTTTGCAGTTTTTTCAGTACGCGACCGAGCCGTTCGGGGTAGATCTGGATGCCGACCATGGTGAGGAAACGGCGCTTGACCTCATCGTAATCCAGTGTCATCGACACCACTTTTCCGAGGTTTACGCCCGAAAACAGTACCGGAGCGCCGATGGACAGCCCCTGTAGCGGCTGCTCGAAGCAGAGCCGGATGTACTGCGCCGGGCCGTCGGGCGGCGCCATGGCGCTTGCCTGGTCGCTGGCCAGGACATAGCGCGCGTTCTCGGAAATGGGATCGCCGGGATTGTGCTCGGGCGTGGCGAAGGCGATGCCGCCCGAGACGATCGTGGCGATGGACTGGGTCTTGAGCCTGAATCCATCCGCGCCCAGCGAGACATCCACGCCGCTGGCATTCCAGAAGCGGGTGTTTGAAGTGACGAAGCGGTCGTGAGGCGCGTCGATGAAAATTTGCAGCCTGACGCGTCGGCCATCCTCGTCGAGTCGAGAGGAGGTCACGCGGCCCACCTGGACGCGCCGGTAATATACCGGCGAGCCGATATCCAGAGAACCCAGGTCGTCGGTATGCAGAACGAAGGAGCGGCCCGGCGTGTCGCCGGACACGGCGGGCGGCGCCTCCAGGCCGGTGAATCTTTTGCTCGTCACGATGGAGGAACCCCCGTCCACGCCGATGTAGGCGCCCGAGAGCAAGGTATCCACGCCCGATACGCCGTGGGTGCCGATGCGCGGACGCACGACCCAGAAGCGCGTGTCCGCGCGGGTCAGGTTTTCCGCCTTCTTATCCAGCGAGATCGTGGCGACGACGTGCGAGCCATCCTCGTCCAGCGTGATTTCGGAGACCATTCCCACGGTCACTTCCTTGAATTTGACCAGCGTCTTGCCGGCTTGCAAGCCGTTTGCCGTGCGGAAGGTGACGGAAATTTCCGGGCCGACCGACAGCCACGCGCGCGCCAGCATCGACATTCCGATCAGCGCGGCCACCGCCGGCACCAGCCAGATCAGCGAGACGTGCCAGCGGCGGCGGATCATGGGAGGATCGCCGGGTTCCGGCATCCGTTCGGATTCCGCATTCATTCGTCGTCACCATCCCAGGTCAGGCGAGGGTCGAAGCTCATCGCCGAAAGCATGGTCAGGATCACCACCACGCCGAAAAACAGAATGCCGATGCGCGGTTCGATGTCGCTCAGCGCCTGGAATCTGACCAGCGCCGAGACGATCGCCACGACCGCCACGTCGAGCATCGACCAGTAACCGAAAAGCTCGATCAGGCGATAGAGCCTGGCGCGCTCGCGCATCGCGCGGACGCTGCGCCGCCGCGCGCTGGTCAGCAACAGCCCGATGGTCAGGAATTTGGCGCACGGCACGGCAATACTGGCGATGAAGATCACCAGCGCGATTTCGTAGGAACCGCTTCGCCAGAACTCGATGACGCCGCTCATGATGGTGCTCTCGCCGCCCCTGCCGAACAGACGGGTGTACATGACCGGCAGCGCGTTGGCCGGAATGTAAAGGATCAGCGCGGCGATGAGCAAGGCCCAGGCGCGCGCGACGCTGTCGGGGCGCCGGCGGCGCAGCGCCGCCCCGCAGCGAGGGCAGCGGGCGTTCCCGGATTCGTCCAGCGTGTCCTCGCACACCAGTCCGCAGCCGTGGCAGGCCACGACCCGGAGCTGACGCGCCCGGGGTATCTCGTTCACTCTTCGGCTCCGAGCGGCGGTCTGGGTTCGGTCAATTCCCACAGCCGATGGACGTCCCGGTTGGCGATCAGCGTGATCAGCACCATCAGCCCGGCCATCGCCCAGAACCCGGCGCCAGGGGCCACCTGCAGGAAATGGGAGAGTTTGACCACGGCCACCAGAATGCCGAGCAGGCAGACCTCGACCATGCTCCACGGGCGCAACGCGGCGAGCGCGCGCATCGCCGGCGCGAAACCGGGCGCGCGGCGACCCGCGCGGGCGTAAACCAGCACCCAGGCCAGCAGGCCGATCTGCGCGCAGGGCAGCACGATGATCGACAGGGCGAAGGGCGCGGCGATGATCGTGATCGGGCCTTGCGCCAGCGCGCTGGCCGAATCCCAGAGCGTGGCATCGTTGCGCATCCCCTGAAAGCCGATGCGGATGATGGGGCAGACGTTGGCGATGACGAAGGTGATGGCCGCGGCGAGCGTCAAGGCCAGCCAGTGATCGACGTCGTAGCGCCGGGCACGGTAGAGAATCGCGGCGCATCGACCGCATTGCGCCGCTTCACCCGCGGCCAGGGGACGGCGCCGGTAGACGCTGTCGCAATGCTCACAAACGATCAAGTCGGAAAAAGTTTTCATGCGCGTTCCAGTATCAGGTCGCCGCCAGCGCCCCCGGCACCGCCTTCCATCGCCGCGACGGCATGGGTCGTGGCCCGGAAACGCAAGCGCCGTGAACGGCGAGAGCTTCGGGTTTCACGTATCCTCCGTCCTTGCCGCGAAGTGGAAATGGTAACACCGTCGCGCGTCTTGCTTGGCGCGCGGCATGGTTCTGAGATACATTGTCTGCCGGGAGGATGAAAGATCAATGTTGCCGAAAGGGTTGATAGCGTTTCTGGTCCTGCAACTGGCGTCGTGCGCGCAAGCCGCGACCGTGCCCAGGATGCTGGGGTTCGACGATAATTCCTGTCAGGCCTGGGTCGAATCGAAGGTGGACCCGGAGCGGCGCGGGGAGTATCTGGCCTGGGCGCGTGGCTTCCTGAGCGGCCACAACTATGCGAACCAGAAGCAGCAGGTCTCGGATATCTCGCGTGGCACGGTGGAAATGTTCATCGAGCGCTTCTGTCGCGACAAACCCGCCGCGCCATTCACCGATGCCATTTACCGCATGAGCGACCAATACTCGGGACGGGGAACGGCGATCACCCGATAGGCGGAAGACGGACAGTTTTCCGGCCTCCGAATCATGCTAGAATCCCCCTCCGACTGGAGAGGTGGCAGAGTGGTCGATTGTACCTGACTCGAAATCAGGCGATGTCACACGACATCCGAGGGTTCGAATCCCTCCCTCTCCGCCAGTATGAATTTGCTAGAATCAAAAACTCAGAAAAACAGGAAACACAGGCTCATCCGCCACACCGGCGCGAGCCCGTGTTCGGCGGGTCGGCGGTGGGTCGATTTTCCTGGACTTCGGCGTTCGCCGGACTGCCGGACTACGATTCCAGGTTTGATTGGAATCCTCCGGCCATTGGCCGCCGGCGAGGAAGGACGACGATGGCGATGGCGGCTGGTTTGCCCGAGTGAACCGTTTCTCGTTGCTGTTCATCCATTGTTGATTGGGGGGCTATGTCGAAGAAAGCAGTTTACGTGTTCGGTCCGGCAAGGACCGATGGTGCCGCCAACATGAAGAATAGCCTGGGCGGCAAGGGAGCCAATCTCGCCGAGATGTGTCGGCTGGGCATTCCCGTTCCACCGGGTCTGACGATCAGCGCGGAAATCTGCGCGATCTATGCCAGGCATGGGGCCAACGTCGTCAGGAAGCTGATCGAGGAAGAAGTCCTCGCGGGCATCGCCTTCATCGAGAATGAATTTGGCAAGAAATTCGGCAATGCCGCCGATCCGCTGCTGGTATCCGTGCGCTCCGGCTCGCGCGTGTCCATGCCGGGCATGATGGACACCATCCTCAACCTCGGCCTCAACGAAGAAGCCATCCCGGGGCTGGCCGCCGCATTTGGCAACGAGCGTTTCGCCTGGGACTCCTACCGCCGTTTCATCCAGATGTACGGCGACGTGGTCATGGGGCTGAAACCGGCATCGAAGGAAGACCCCGATCCGTTCGAGGAAATCATCGACAGGATCAAGACGGAGAAAGGCGTCAGGCTCGATACGCAACTCGACCTCGGCGATCTCAGGCGCATGGCTTCGGAATTCAAGGCGCTGATCGCCGGGCGTCTCGACCGCGCGTTCCCGGACGACCCGTGGGAACAGCTATGGGGCGCCATCATGGGCGTATTTGAAAGCTGGAACAACGAGCGCGCCAAACTTTACCGCAAGATGCACCACATTCCCGACGCCTGGGGCACGGCGGTCAGCGTCCAGTCGATGGTGTTCGGCAACCTGGGCGGCAAGAGCGGCTCCGGGGTGGCCGTCACGCGCGACACCGTATCGGGCGAAGACATCTTCAACGGCGAGTTCCTGCTCGACGCCCAGGGCGAGGACGTCGTGGCCGGCATCCGGACGCCGCAGCAGATCACTCTGGAAGGCTCGCGCCGCTGGGCCAGGCTCGCTCAGGTCAGCGAAGAGGATCGTCGCGCCCAGCGCCCGTCGATGGAAGAGTTGATGCCGGAAATCCATCGGCAGTTGCTGGAGACGGAAACGATACTGGAGAACCACTACAGGGACATGCAGAACATCGAGTTCACCATCCAGGAAGGCAGGCTGTGGATCTTGCAGACCCACTCCGCCAAGCGGACCGGCGCGGCCATGGTGCGTGTGGCGATGGAAATGCTCGAACAGGGCATGATCGACGAGAAGACCGCCATGTTGCGCGTTACGCCGGATCGACTCGACGAATTGCTGCACCCGGTGTTCGATCATGCCGCGCTGGCCAACGCGCGCGTCATCACCCGTGGCCTGCCGGCTTCGCCGGGCGCGTCGACCGGCCAGATCGTGTTTTTTCCCGATGAGGCCGAGCAATGGGCGCGGAGCGAGTTCGACGTCATCCTGGTGCGCCGGGAGACCTCGCCGGAAGACTTGCGCGGCATAGCCGCCGCCAGGGGAATCCTGACGGCGCACGGCGGCATGACCTCGCACGCCGCCGTGATGGCGCGTGGCATGGGCAAGTGCTGCATCTCGGGCGCCGGAACCATCCACATCGACCCCAAGGCGCGCACGATGAGCGTCGGCGACAGGGTATACAAGGAAGGCGACTGGATTTCGCTCGATGGATCGAGCGGTCTGGTCTATGAAGGCAAGATATCGACCCGGAACGCCGACCTTTCGCCCGATTTCGACAAATTGATGGGCATTGCCGAGCGTTACAAGAAGCTCGCCGTGCGCGCCAACGCCGATACGCCGGAAGATGCCCGCATGGCGCGCAATTTCGGCGCCGTCGGCATCGGTCTGTGCCGTACCGAGCACATGTTCTTTGAAGGCGACCGCATCAAGGCCATGCGCGAAATGATCCTGGCCAAGGACGAAACGGGGCGTCACCGCGCCCTGGCCAGGTTGCTGCCGATGCAGCGCGACGACTTTGAAGGCATCTTCACCGCCATGGACGGTCTGCCCGTCACCATCTGTCTGCTCGATCCGCCGCTCCACGAGTTTCTGCCGCAGGATGACGTCAGCCAGCGTGAAATGGCCATCGAAATGAGCCTGAGCTACGAAGACATCAAGCGTCGCGTCGATGAGCTGCACGAAGCCAACCCGATGATGGGGCACCGTGGTTGCCGTCTTGGCATCACCTACCCGGAGATCACCGAGATGCAGGCGCGCGCCATCTTTGAAGCAGCGATCAACGTCAAGGCGTGTGGCATCGTCCCGAAGGTCGAGATCATGGTCCCGATGGTCGGCACGGTGCGTGAGTTCGACTCGCAGGCCAGAGTGATCCGCGGCGTGGCGGAGCTCGTGTTCGCCAGGCATGGTTCGACCGTCGACTACATGGTGGGCGCCATGATCGAGACGCCGCGTAGCGCGCTGGTGGCCGACAACATCGGTCGGCAGGCCGAATTCTTTTCGTTCGGCACCAACGACCTGACGCAGATGACGTTCGGTTTCTCGCGTGACGACGTGGGAAAATTCCTGCTCCCTTATCTGAAGGCCGGCATGTACACACAGGACCCGTTCCAGTCGATCGACCAGGAAAGCGTTGGCCAGTTGATCAGGATGGGTGTCGAGAAGGGCCGTTCGGTGCGTCCGGACATCCGCCTGGGAGTCTGCGGAGAGCACGGCGGCGATCCGGCCTCGATCGAATTCTTCCACCGTGTGGGGATCGATTACGTGAGCTGTTCGCCGTTCCGCGTGCCGATCGCGCGTCTGGCCGCCGCGCAGGCCGCCGTCGCCGACACCGTCGTCGAGTGAGGCCGATCCCGCCGGCTCGGCGACCCGGCGGGATCAGCGGCTCACACTCCCCTGTCTTCTGTCTTCCAAAATATTTGTCTTTCCGGGTTGCGCCGCTTGATGAAGCGTGCTATCGTCGCGCCCTGATTCGGAACGACGGCGAGAAAATAATCGCCGACGAGACCGAAAAAAAACATGAAAAAACACTTGACATCATGGATTATGCCAACATAATCGTTGCAAGCAAGCAAGCAAGCAAGCAAGCAAGCAAGCAA